>JAOUKO010000394.1 GCA_029882525.1 Candidatus Aminicenantota bacterium
AAAAAGGAATCAGTCGAGAAACCGCCTAAAAAAGATACAGGAGCTAAGCTTACCAGCGAGCAAATTTACCTCCTCTCCGCCGTCGGAGATGAACCGGATAAGACCTTACAGGAAGACGCGTTGTTTAAGATCTACCAAATGGCATATCCTGATATGAAGAAAGAGGACTTTGATCTTCAGATAAAGAAGCTGGAAAAACTTGGTTTTGTTGAATTAGAGAAGCCTTCTGGCTATAGAGTCTGGGTCAAGATAACGGATGAGGGTCTTGAGCATTACAGAGCAAGCGTCGAAAAATAGTCCCTTAGTCAGAGAATTCCCTCGAATCTAGATCAACCATCTCTATTTCCGTGACAGTTAATTATGAAGGTGTAATCTGTCACAGCGCCGGTTCTCCTCCATCCTAGCCAATACCCTCCCACCCTCCTTCATGGGCTTCGGATGGAGAGGAACCGTCGCCGCACTTCTCAACTCATATTAACGCAATAATTCGTGTGACGCTCTCTATTGAGAGGACCTGGATGCCGCCCAGATATTGTAACCTTATTTACTGCGTTTACATTAGATCAGAGGTTTCCCTCCTCACGGAAACAGAGATGCTTCCTCAAGCTGTGAGGTATTTTTTAAGATAGCGGGCGGTGTGGGATTCTTTGGATTGGATGATTTTTTCAGGAGGACCCTGAGCGACTATCCAGCCTCCCTTATCTCCTCCTTCAGGACCTAAATCAATGATATGGTCCGCACATTTGATCATGTCCAGGTTGTGCTCGATGACCACGACCGTATGCCCTTCTTGCACCAGCTTTTGGAAGGATTGCAGGAGCATAGAGACATCATCGGGATGCAGTCCTATAGTGGGTTCGTCGAAGAGGTAGAGGATCCTTTTGCTCCTCTGGTGGATGAGGTGATGGGCAAGCTTGATCCTTTGGAGCTCTCCTCCAGAGAGGGTTGTGGTGGGCTGGCCCAGCTTCAGATAACCCATACCCACCTCGATGAGCGGAACCAGTTTTTTTCTGATCTTTGGGTGTCCGGAGAAGAATTCATAAGCATCGGAGACGGTCATTTGCAGGACTTGATCAATGTTTTTTCCCTTGAATTTGACCTCAAGGATCTCGCTCTTGAACCTTTTTCCCTTGCAGGCCTCGCAGGTCAGGACCACGTCGGAAAGGAACTGCATCTCGACGATAAGCTGGCCCGCTCCCTTACATTCCTCACAGCGTCCCCCAGGAGTGTTGAAGGAGAAGAAACCGGGTTTGAGTCCCAGAGACCTTGCCTCTCGAGTCTGACTGAAAACCACCCTGATGTCATCCATGGCTTTGGTGTAGGTAGCTGGGATGGAACGGGGAGACGTGCTGAGAGGTGACTGGTCGACCATGGCGATTTTATCGATCTGGTCTTTGCCGTTTATGGCTTTGAATCCGTCCTTTGTATCTCCCTGCCAGCCTCGGTAAAGAACATCATGGAGCAGCGTGCTCTTTCCTGAACCCGAGACTCCTGTGGTGCAGGTGAAGACGTTCAGGGGGATCTTGACATCCAGGTGTTTGAGGTTGTGTTTGTGCGCATCTTTTATCTCGATGAATTTAGTGGAGATTCTCCGTCTTTCGGGAATCTCTATTCTTTTTTCATGTCTCAGATACTGGGCGGTAAGGGAATCGGGATTCTTGAGGAATTTCTGAAACGGCCCGTCAAAGATGACTCTTCCCCCGTCCTCCCCTGCCCGGGGTCCCAGGTCGATCAAGTATTCGGCGGACTTTATGATCTCCGGGTCATGCTCGACAACCATGACTGTGTTCCCGATTTCCTTCAGGGACTTGAGTATTTCCACCAGGCGGCGGTTGTCCCTGGCATGGAGTCCGATGGAGGGTTCATCGAGGACAAAGAGAGTGCCGACCAGAGACGAGCTCAAGGCTGCAGCCAGGTTGATCCTCTGGGCTTCGCCTCCGCTCAAGGTAAATGTCATTCGGTCCAGAGTGATGTAATCCAGGCCAACCTCAAGCAAAAATTTCAGCCTGTCCTCGATTTCGTCGATGAGCTTTTCTGCGACCTGCTTTTGGAAGGGAGTTAGCCTGAGTTTTTTAAAAAAATCATAGGCCTGCTGCACAGTCATTCGGACGACCTGGCCGATCGAAAGCCCCCTGACTTTCACACTCAATGCTTGAGGATTGAGACGCATTTGCTGGCAGGCGGAGCAGGGAACATATTTCCGGTAACGGCTGAGGAAGACTCTCACCTGGACTTTATATTTTTTTCGCTGGAGTCTTTCGAAAAATCCCTTGATTCCTCTGAATCGTCCTTCACCCTCAAAAACAAATCTCTTCCATTCTTCCTTTAAATCTTTGAAGGGAACATCGGTGGGGATTCCCCGTCCCTGCGCCTCAAGGATCAACTTCCGCATCAGCCTCCGGGAGACGGGCTTTGTCCAGGGCTCGATGGCTCCTTCTTCGAGAGATTTATTCTTATCAGGGATGATTTTATCCTCGTCAAGGACAGCGAGGTCGCCGAAGCCATGGCATTCAGGACAGGCGCCTTGAGGACTGTTAAAAGAGAACAGGTTGGGGAAGGGCTCCTCGTAGAGGATACTGCATTTCTTGCACTCGAGCCTGTCAGAAAAAACGAACTCCTGGTTCGTATCTGTACGGATGAAGATCCTTCCTT
>JAOUKO010000395.1 GCA_029882525.1 Candidatus Aminicenantota bacterium
GAAAATCGACCGCAAAACTCTCATGGCAAAGATCAAAAAGTATAAAATTCAGTGATCCAGCCTCAATCACTTTTTTATCCTTATTTTCCTCAATTCAATCCTGCGTCCTGCAGATAAAAGAGGACTGGTCCCTTTTATATATAAGGGGGACAGTCCCTCAAAAAGGGGCCTGGCCCCTTTTTTTTACCTTTTTTTTTCACTTTTCTTCATGTCAAAATTGAACACATGTGGGGAAAAATTCCCCACCTTTTTCTCTAGGCCCACATCATATTGCCAATTATTTTCCGCGCATGCTTTATAAGTTATTATTTATCAATAAGTTAAAGATTATGCAGAATCTTTCCGCCCAGAGCCAAACAGGCATATAACTTGCATATTCAATCAGTCTAAGAGGCTCACTCCCATTATGACTGTGAGTCTCAAGATTTAATAACCAAAGCTTCCACAGAGGAGCAAATACTGCTTAAATAAAACTCAAGGGAGTCAAAATGAGGATTATCAAACTTAAAAAGAATAACCTGTTTTCTTTCCTGGAGATCATCTCTGAGAAAGCCGACCTCTGGGCTCCTGTAAAAAAGGGAGACAAGCACATCTTTAAAGAGATCACCGACTTCTCTCAAATCGAGATGAACACCACCCGGACCATTCTCCCCCCACGAAAGATCTTTCTTCCCTCCTCCTTCAGTATGTTCAGTACTTCCGAAAAGGGATACAAGGAAGATTTTTCCCATGCTTCAAAAAAAATCCTGTTCGGCGTTCACCCCTGCGATATCCATGGATTACTGATCCTGGATAGCTTTCACAAACAAGCTTTCCTCGACCCGTATTTCCTTAAAGCCAGAGAGAACACTCTGATCATCGGCCTCTCCTGCTGGCCGGATGAATACTGTTTTGCCAAATCCACAAATACCCATATCATCGAAGAGGGATACGACCTTTTCCTGACAGACCTCGAAGATTTCTTTCTCGTCTGGATCGGCTCCAGTCAGGGAGACGACCTCATCCGCCTCAAGCCGGAGATTTTTGATGAAAACTTGACGGACAAGGACATCCAAACTTACATCGAATGGCAGACGGAGAGAGACAAGGCCTACAAGTGGGATTTAAACTTCACCGCTATGCCTGACCTGATAGAGCTCAAGTATAAAGACCCGCTCTGGGAAAAGCTGGGCACTGCCTGCCTGGCCTGCGGCTCCTGTTCGAATGTCTGCCCGACATGCAACTGCTACAACATCATGGACAAGCAGTTCCTGGGCGGAAAAGACGGGAAACTTATGCGCCACTGGGATGCCTGCACGCTTGAAGAGTATTCCCTAGTCGCCGGAGGAGAAAACTTCCGAGAAAAGAGGTCCGACAGGCTGAAGCTCTGGTACACGCATAAACTCCAGGCCTTTATCTCCAAATACGGAAAACCCAGCTGTGTGGGATGCGGCCGCTGTATCGTGACCTGTCCCGTCGGGATAAACGTCCGGACAGTCGGAAAATCTCTCCTCGGTGAGGAAGAGGACACCTTCTGGTCCAGACTCCACAAAGAGGTGACAAAATGAACGGAGAAAATAAAATCATAACCCAGGCTAATCCTTTTATCCCTGAGCCGGCAAGGATCGTCCGCACCTATCATCTCACCGAAGATGTGAAATTCTTCCAGGTTCGGATCGTGGATATGGAAAAAGCCCTTTCATTCCAGTATGGGGCGGGCCAGTTTGCCATGATCTCAGTCCTGGGCGCGGGCGAAGCTCCTTTCTCCATATCGTCCACACCTTCACGGCCAGGCCTTCTGGAATTCTGTATCCGGAAAGCCGGGACTGTGACCAAGGCCATCTTCCGATTAAAGGAAAACGGCCTGGTCGGGATCAGGGGACCCTACGGAAACGGGTTCCCGGTGGAAAAAATGAAAGACAAAGACATCCTCATCGTCGTTGGCGGGCTCGGCGCCGCTCCCCTTCGCTCGGTCCTGCTCTACTGCCTGGATAACCGCGACCAGTTTAAGAGAGTCATCGTTCTTCACGGGGCTAAGCGGCCTGCTGAAATGATCTTTCGAGAAGAGTTTCTCTCCCTGAAGCAGCGGGAGGACCTGGAATGTTACCTTGCCGTTGATGCCGATGATGAGGGAAAATGGACAGAGAACGTAGGCGTCGTCACCACGCTTTTCCCCCTGGTGAAAAAGATCGACCCGGCCAACACCCACTCCCTCGTCTGCGGCCCTCCTGTCATGTATAAGTTCGTGCTCAAGGAACTGGTCAAGCTCAACATTCCCAAGGACCAGATCCTGATGACGCTGGAGAGGAGGATGAAATGCGGCGTGGGCAAGTGCGGGCACTGCGCCATCGACTATATCTACACCTGTCTGGATGGCCCGGTCTTCAGCTACTGGGATGTGCTCCACATGAGAGAGCTGATTTAGGAGGAAGAAATGGAAAAAGACAAACTGAAAATCGGGATATATGAATTGACCGGGTGTGCGGGTGATGCCCTCCTTATCATCGATTGTGAAAAAGAGCTGGTGGATATGTTCAAGGCGGCTGACATCCAATCATTTCTAATGGCCAAGAGCGACAATATCGACGGAGAGCTGGACGTAGCTCTGGTGGAAGGCTCTGTCTCCACCGAGAATGAGAAAAAGGAGATCCTGGATATAAGAAAAAGAG
>JAOUKO010000397.1 GCA_029882525.1 Candidatus Aminicenantota bacterium
CAAGGGGGTAGGCCCCCTTGGTCGCAGGGCGTAGGCTCATGCCCCGCCCGAGAAGGGGAGGCAGCGAGCGGAGGCGAGCGTTGGAAGGGGGAAGTCAGTTCCCCCTCCAAGTTGAATGATTATCCATCGATGACTTCCTTGACTTTTGAGAGTGGCTCATTCAAAATTCAGTAGGCAAATCAAAAATTCACGGAGGGCATCCCATGATTAAAAAATATTATCTTATCCCTGTCGTTATCACTGCTCTGGCTTTGTTCTTTTTCTGTTGTAAAAAAGAGGAGCAAAGCTTGGAAGCTGCCCTGACAAGCATCAATGCAGACGAGCTCCTCAAAGATATCAAGATCCTCTCGTCCGATGAATTCGAAGGGCGGGCGCCGGCCTCAAAGGGAGAAGAAAAAACAATCAATTTCCTGCAAGGTGAATTTCAGAAGCTCGGCCTCAGACCGGGAAACGGGGAAAGCTTCCTGCAGGAAGTCCCCATGGTGGAAATCACAGCCGATCCCATGGCAGAGCTTATAGTAAAGGATAAAACGAAATCAGACCGGTTCACTTATGGCGATGAATTCGTTGCCTGGACACTGAGAGTCGTGGAGGAATCCTCGCTGGCAGACTCGGAATTGATTTTCGTCGGCTACGGAATCGTCGCCCCGGAATACAACTGGAACGATTATGAAGGCCTGGATGTTCGCGGAAAAACAGTGGTGATCCTGGTCAATGATCCCGGGTATGCCACGGAGGATCCAGAGCTTTTTAACGGCCGGTCCATGACTTATTACGGCCGTTGGACCTATAAATATGAGGAGGCTGCCCGACAGGGAGCTGCAGGAGCATTGATCATTCATGAGACCGGACCCGCGGCATACCCCTGGAGTGTGGTCAAGAACGGTTGGACCGGTCCCCAGTTCAACCTGGTCACCGAAGATAATAACCTCTCCCGCTGCTCTGTCGAAGGCTGGCTCCATCTCGACACTGCCCGCCAGGTTTTTGAGCGCGCCGGGCTGAGTTACGATGAAACCAAGCGGGCTGCCCTGAAGCGCGATTTCAAAGCTATCCCTCTGGGCTTGAATGTCTCTACACATTTGAAGAACAGCATCCGATACAAGAAATCGAACAATGTCATAGCGGTCATACCAGGCACAGAATTGGCTGATGAATATATCATTTATATGGCTCACTGGGATCATTTCGGAATCGATCCCGCTCTGGAAGGAGACCAGATTTTTAACGGAGCGCTGGACAACGCCACCGGGACAGCCGCTCTGCTTGAGCTGGCTGAAGCTTTTTTGAAGCTTGAGTCTCCGCCTCTCCGTTCAATCGCTTTTCTGTCTGTTACCGGTGAGGAACAGGGACTTCTTGGGTCTGCTTATTACGCGACTCATCCCATCTATCCTCTGACGAAAACCGTAGCGGCGATCAACATGGATGCCCTGAATATCTGGGGAAGAATGAAGGACATCACGCTGATCGGATACGGCAATTCGGAACTTGATGAATACGTAGAACAGGCAGCCGCAGAGCAAGAGCGAAGAGTCCGACCCGACCCGAGCCCGGAAAGGGGTTCAATCTACCGCTCCGATCACTTTCCTTTTGCCAAACAAGGGATACCTGTGCTTTATACGACTACCGGGATTGACCACATCGAACACGGCGAGAAGTGGACCCGGGCAAAAATGGATAAATACATAGCGGAAAACTACCATAAGCCCTCCGACGAGTACGACCCGAGCTGGGATCTCAGCGGAACCATCGATGACCTGCGTCTGCTCTTCAAGGTGGGCTATCGACTGAGCATGGAATCCACGTTCCCCAACTGGCAGGAAGGCTCGGAATTCAAATCAATAAGAGATGCATACATGAAGTAAACTTGGAGGGGGAACTGACTTCCCCCTTCCAACGCTCGCTTCCGCTCGCTGCCTCCCCTTCTCGGGCTGGGCATCAACCCACGCCCTGCGACCAAGGGGACATACCCCCTTGGATCCCCCGACGATCGATCCGATCGTCAACTTGGAGGGGGAACCGACTTCCCCCTTCCGAGGTCTCGCTGGGGCAAAAGCGGCGTGTTCTTGAACCATCCAACCTGAGCCTTATATTTTTTTATCACGGAAAAGAAACGCTCAGCATTGGCAAATCGGACCTGATATTCCGTCCATAATCCTGTATAATTAAAAATTCAATTGATCCATGAAAGAAAAGCTTCACTTTAAAAGCAGCAAGGGAACCAGGCTCTGGGGGATTCTGTCGAACCCGACAGATACTAGGGTAAAGCCGGTCATCATCCTCTGCCACGGATTTTCCACGAGCAAGGACGGGAGGACATACGTTCATCTGGAAGAGATCCTGAACAAACAAGGAATCTCCACCTTCCGGTTTGATTTTTTCGGTCATGGAGAGAGCGAAGGCCCTTTCGAGGAGATAACCACATCTGAAGCTGTCGATGATGTCCTGAACGCTATAGAATTTCTCAAAGAATCGGGCCACGCGAAAATCGGTCTTGTCGGCTCGAGTTTCGGAGGGATGGCCAGTATCCTAGCGGCCTCACAATCAGATGCCCTCTATATTTTGGCCTTGAAATCGCCGGTATCCGATTACAAAAGCATGGCCCATACGAGACGAAGCGATCAGGAGATCCGGGACTGGAAAGAAAAGG
>JAOUKO010000396.1 GCA_029882525.1 Candidatus Aminicenantota bacterium
CCCTGTTTTGGAGGCGGCCGCAGGCCAGTTCGCCAACAATGAAGGAGTGGCAGGCAACCTTTCCGTTTTTCAGGAGACTTTTAAGTCTGGAATTGCCGAATCGAAAATGCGCAACCCAGACTGATGTGTCGACTAATACCATAGCTACGGCGTGGTTGATTTCCTCCTCGGGATGGGACGGAGGCTTCTTTCAGTTCCGCCCAATTTGGCTAACCTCTTACTGCTTTCCAAGGCGATGAGAGCTTCCAACCCCCGCTTGACCAGGGCAGTTTTTTCTTGAATACCCGTCAATTTTGAAGCTTTTTCCAAAAGTCTGTCGTCGATATTAATGGTCGTCCTCATATGTATATATATGCATAATTTATGCATATATGTCAACTGCATGTTATTTTATGAATTTCTGTCTCATTCTGGGTTGTCTCTGCTTAATGGACTGCTTCGTATTGCAATTTTTCTCAAAATGAGATATTCAATCATATGATTATCAGGCAGGTTGTACAATTTCCCGCTGGATCATGGAAGATATTCCGTAAGATCACAAAATATTCAACAATGAATCATTGGCTATTCAAGGAGCAACGGTAGTGAAGCCGCAGGTCGTGCTCAGTGTGGAGCAAGCCCTGACGATGACCTACGCCACTCTGCGCTTCGTCCACCTGGGATGGCGCGTCATCAAGATCGAGCCCACGCCCATAGAGGGACGAAAATCCAGGGGCGATCCCAACCGCTACATCGGCCGGCCTGTTGCTGGCGAGGACCGACGCAGCTATTTCGTGGCTCCCAATGTGGGCAAGGAGGCCGTGGCCATCGACCTGAAGCAAAAGGAGGGACAGGCGCTTTTAAAACGGCTCATCCAGGAGCTTCGAGCGGATGTGTTCTGCACCAACACTCTGCCTGCCCGCCATAAGCCGCTCGGCATTGATTACCAGACCTTATGCCAGGTGAAGAAAGACCTTATCTGGTGCTGCATATCGGCTATGGGATTAGACCATCCCGATGTCCCGGGATATGACCCGGTCATGCAGGCGCTGTGCGGATACATGGACCTCACCGGGCACCCTGATGGCCCGCCCCTGCAGTGCGGTCCGCCTCTGGTGGACCTTAAGGCCGGAGACGAAGCTTTTCTCCAGATCATCCTGGCCCTGATGGAGCGCAGCGAAACCGGCAGGGGGAAACAGATCGACATATCCATGGCCCAGGCAGCCGTTTCCTGGCTGCAGACCTTCCTGCCCATGCTGGATATGGGAAGTCCACCTGCCGAGCTTAAACGGTCGGGCAATGAGCACCGCCAGTTCATACCGGTCAATGCCTACAGGACAAATGACGGTTTCGTTTACATGGCGATCGGCAGTGATGCCCAGTGGAGCCGGATCACCCAGACGCCCATGTTCAAATCCCTGGACCAGGATCGTTTCGCAACCAATGAGGGCCGGCGGAAAGATAAAGCGGAACTCCACCAGGCCATCGGAACGATCACCCGGAAACATTCTTCAGCCGAGGTTTCCGAAGTACTGACCGGGGCAGCCATACCCCATTCGCCGATCACTCCCATAGAAGAGGTTCCCAACCTGCCTTTTGTCGCCTCTAACACACTTAAAACCACTACACCGGACGGCCGAACTGTCCGACTTCCGCCGCCGGCAGTGCCTACAGATCACCTTAATCAAATAAAGGGAAATCTTCCCTTCGCACCGGCCTACGGCGAACACACTGACAGCATCCTAGCCGAAGCAGGCTTATCCCCTTCTGAGATCGCTTCACTCAGAGAACGAAAAATTGTGACATGAGACGCTTTGAATACTATAAACCCCTATCCCTTGAGGAAGCCTGGGAGTTAAAAGCCAAAATACCTGACTCCCTGTTCATAGCTGGCGGGACAGATGTGCTGGTAAGTATCAAGAACAATGAACGCCAGCCGCAGGCTTTGATCTCTCTGCGCTCCATCCCGGGATTGGTTGGCGTTGAAACGAGTGATGCCACCCAAATTGGTGCCCTGACGACCATCAGCGATATCATCCAGCATCAAGAACTCGGCCGCCGCTACCCTGTTCTGGTGGAAGCGGCCCAGAGCCTGGGAAGTATGCAGATCCGCAACTTGGCCACAATCGGGGGAAACCTCTGCAACGCCTCTCCTTGCGCGGATATGGCTTTGCCGCTGCTGGTATTGGAAGCAACAGTCAGGCTCCAGAGCCCAAAGGAAAACCGCGAAGTCCCGATCAGCGAATTCTTTAAGGGTCCGGCTGAGACCTGCCTTTCCCCTCACGAAATACTGACAGGTATCCTGCTGGAGCCTCCGCAAAAAAACACGAAAACGTGTTTCGTGAAGAAAGGCCGGGTGAAAATGGACCTGGCTGTGGCCAGCGTGGCAGTGCTTCTGGAGATGGAGGGAAAAAGATGCCGCAAAGCGCGTATCGCTGCCGGGTCAGTGGCACCAATACCTTTACGCCTTAGCCAAGTGGAGGCCTTGTTCGAAGGAGCCGCTATTTCCAGGAGGGCAGTTGCCAGAGCCCAACGATTGGCCGAGGACAATATCATTCCGATCACAGACATTCGCTCCACCGAAGAATACCGTCGTCAAATTATTGGCGTTCTGGTGAAGCGTGCACTCGAAAAAGCTCTGGACTGGAGCCAGCCATGAGGACGGAGA
>JAOUKO010000004.1 GCA_029882525.1 Candidatus Aminicenantota bacterium
GCCATCTTCTCTCTGGCAGACATCGCCCTGGAACTCTACCCCAAGGATACCGGACTCCATCTGGAAATCGGGAATATCTACCTGAAGGCCGGCCAAGAGGAAAAAGCGCAAGTCCTCTACAGAAAAGCTTTGAAGCTCGACCCCAAGCTCAAAGAAGCGAAAAAGAAGCTGAAAGAGCTTAAACAGAAAAAAAAATAATAAACCGAACACAAAATCAATCCATAGAGGAAAGAAAATGAAAAAAGACGCGGGTGACCAATTCCAGCAAGAAACAAAATACATCAGGGGAAAGCTCAGAGGCGGCCCTCTTCTCTGGCAATCCAGGACCGAAGCGCACAAAGTCTACTCTAAAGCCCCCAAGCACAGGCTGGATGCTCCTCAAAAAGACGGGGGAATGCCCCTCTGGGAGACCATATACCGCCGCCGAAGCATCCGGAATTTCAAAGATAAACCATTGAAGAAAAACATGCTTTCTCAGCTCCTCTGGGCAACCCAGGGAATCACCATGGAATCCATGGGCTATGAATTTCGTGCCGCACCCTCGGCTGGAGCGCTTTATCCCATCGAGACCTACCTCGTCATCCATGATATCGAAGGCTTAGATCCGGGGATTTACCACTACGGAGTGCAGAACCATGAGCTCGAGCAGCTCAAAAAGGGAGATTTCCGTGAGCCTGCCGCCCAGGCGGCGCTCGACCAGGACATGGCCTACTCGGCCAACGTGGTGTTTATCTGGACGGCCGTCTTCCAGCGTTCAAAGTGGAAATACGACCAGAGGGCTTACCGCTACGTCTATCTCGACGCCGGCCACATCGCTCAGAACCTGGCTCTGACCGCAGTTTCCCTGAACCTGGGTTCGTGCCAGATAGGAGCCCTCTATGACGAGGAAGTCAACGCACTCCTCGACATTGACGGCGAAAAGGAGAGCGTTGTCTACATGACAGTGGTCGGCCAACCGTGGTAAAAGGAGGGAAAGGATGAAAAAAAAGATTTTGATCTCTGTTTGTCTGGTGTTTTTTATGATCTCGATCTTGATCCTTGCCGATGACAAGGGCCAGGAGCAAAAGCCCTGGGACTGGACCCTGGAACAGATACAGGCCAATGTGGGAAAAGTCAGGGCGGGGAAAGACCTGACACCCTCCAGCTGGCCTGACGGCGCAAAGGTGGCCGTGGCCCTTTCTTTTGATTTTGATGCAGAAACGAACGCCTTGAGGGACAATCAGATCTCTCCTGGAACTTTCTCTCAGGGGGAGTACGCTGCCCGGGCCGCCATCCCCAGGATTCTGGCTCTTCTTGATAAATACAACATACCTGCGACCTTTTTCGTCCCCGCAGTAGCCGCACTTCTCCATCCCCAGAAAATGCGGGACATCCTATCCAAGGGAAAGCATGAAGTCGGTATTCACGGCTGGATCCACGAAAGGAATTCTCTGCTCTCCGAAGAGGAAGAGAGGGAACTGATGAAAAAAGCCTACGAGACACTCAAAAAAATCACGGGCCGAGCCCCCACAGGGATCCGGACGCCTTCCTGGGATTTCAGCCCGGCCACCCTCAAGATCATAAGGGAACTGGGGCTCCTCTACGACAGCAGCCTGATGGCTGATGACCGGCCCTACGAGCTTCTTGAGGACGGAAAACCAACAGGAATAGTCGAGCTTCCAGTGGAATGGCTCCTGGATGACTATCCCTATTTCGGGTTTGACAGGTATTCGAGTGTCCGTCCTCATATCCAGCCGATGGATGTGTTTTCCATCTGGGCGGCTGAATTCGAGAAAGCCTATGAGGAAGGGGCCCTCTTTGTCCTGACCATGCATCCCAAGTATACCGGGCACCGCAGCCGGATGATGATGCTCGAAAAGCTCATCCAGCACATGCTCAAATTCAAGAAGGTCTGGTTTGCCACCCATGAGGACGTGGCCAGATACGTGAAAAGAGGAATAAAGGAGTCAAAGCCAAAATCGAGTGAATAGATATCCGGCTATGTATTGAATTTCCGGAGCCTGTGGAATGCGCTTTAACTGGTGAGGCTATTTTTCGGCGGGTCTTTCTGACTCTTTCTCGGGTTCTTTCTCTTTGGGCTTTTCCTCGGATTTCTCGGCTGGTTTCTGCTGAGTCTTTTCGGAGGATTTTTCAACAGAAAGTCCGACTCTCCTCCGGACCTCCTCCTCCAGTTGAGCGGCCAGCTCTTTGTTCTCCTGCAAAAGCCTCTTCACGTTCTCTCTCCCCTGTCCCAATCGTTCTCCTTTGTACGAATACCAGGTTCCTGTTTTTTCGACGATTCCCGAGTCCAGCCCGCAGTCAACCAGGTCGCCCTCTTTGGAAATTCCCTCGCCGTAGATAATGTCAAACTGGGCTTCTCTAAAAGGCGGGGCCATCTTATTCTTGACGATTTTCACCTTGACCCTGTTGCCGATGACTTTATCGCCCTCCTTCAACGTGGCCAGTCTGCGGATATCAATTCTCAATGAAGCGTAGAACTTGAGGGCTCTTCCGCCCGTGGTCGTCTCCGGGCTTCCCAGGAAAAACCCGATCTTTTCCCTGATCTGGTTGACGAAGATGAAGCATGTCTTGGAACGGCTGACGATTGCCGTCAGCTTTCTTAAAGCTTGAGACATCAGGCGGGCTTGAAGGCCCATATGAGCATCTCCCATCTCTCCCTCGAGCTCTGCCTTGGGCACCAGGGCGGCGACGGAGTCAACCACGATGACATCCACGGCGCCGCTGCGAACCAGCGTCTCCGCAATCTCCAGAGCCTGCTCCCCATAATCCGGCTGGGATATGAGGAGATTATCCACATCCACACCGACGCTTCCGGCATAGGTAGCGTCCAGAGCGTGCTCGGCATCGATAAAGGCGGCCTGACCGCCCTTCTTCTGGGCTTCAGCGATAACATGAAGAGCCAGTGTCGTCTTTCCCGTGGCTTCAGGGCCGAAGACCTCAACCACTCTTCCTCGAGGAAATCCCCCGATTCCCAGGCTAAGATCGAAAGAGATGGAGCCGGTAGGAATGGCAGCTATTTTGATCGCTGCTTCCTTCTGCCCCAGCCTCATCACCGCTCCCTTGCCGAACTGTTTCTCTATCTGCGAAACCGCGGCCTCAATCGCTCTATCTCTCGAACTCTGTTTTTCTTCTGTTTCTTGGGTCATTCTATCCTCCCCCATATCAATGGCTATGCTCAATTTAAAAACGTTTTTACTTTGCTTATTGTAACCGATATTTTCTTAATCTGGAATACCGGGATGAGTTTTCCTCGACAAATTTTCTGGATCACTCACTGTAATCATAGAATCCCTTTCCCGTCTTCCGTCCCAGGTATCCGGCATCCACCATTTTCCTCAGCAGCGGGCAGGGTCTGTACTTCGGGTCTCTGAATCCCTCATACAGAACCTCCATTATATTGAGGCAGACATCAAGCCCGATCAGGTCAGCAAGAGTCAGCGGCCCCATCGGATGGTTCATACCCAGCTTCATCACAGTATCGATCGCTTCCACGGTTCCCACTCCTTCCATCAAAGCGTAGACCGCTTCGTTGATCATCGGGAGTAAAATCCGGTTGGAGATGAACCCGGGAAAATCATTGGCTTCCACCGGCACCTTGCCCATCTTCTCGGCCAGAGCTTTGGCCTCATCAAAAGTCTCCTGGGAGGTGGCAATGCCTTTGATCAATTCCACCAGGGCCATCAAGGGGACGGGATTCATGAAGTGCATTCCCATGAATCTTTCAGGACGGCTGGTTAAAGCAGCCAAACGGGTTATGGAGATCGATGAGGTGTTAGAGGTCAGGATGACCGAGGGATCCAAGATTTTATCCAGCTCAGTGAGCACCTGCTTTTTCACCTCGAAATCCTCAAACACGGCTTCCACCACAAAATCAGCCTGTTTGAGGTCTGACAGCATGTTGCTGGTCTTTATCCGGGAAATGATTTTTTCCTTGTCTTCCTCGATCTTGCCTTTTTCCTGGAACTTGGTCAGGCTTTTATCGACCGCCTTCATGGATTTCTGAAGAAGGTCCCCGGCCACATCGTTCAGCACGACCTCAAACCCTGCTGTGGCAGCCACCTGGGCAATTCCGGTCCCCATGGTTCCAGCTCCAATCACTCCTATCTTTTTCACTGCCATCATTCCTCCTTGCTCACACCATTTCTACGGCCATGGCCACAGCATCGCCCCCGCCGAGACAGAGAGCAGCCACACCTTTTTTCAGACCTCTGTGTTTGAGAGCATAGATCAAGGTGGTCAAGATCCTGGCTCCTGTGGCTCCGATTGGATGGCCTAAAGCCACGGCTCCTCCGTGCACGTTGACCTTTTCCCTGTCCAGTCCCATTTCTTTGATCAACACGACCAGCTGGGAGGAAAATGCCTCGTTGATCTCGAAAAGGTCGACATCCTCGATCTTCCAGCCGACATTGGCCAAAAGCTTCTCGATGGCTCCTTTAGGAGCATACATCACCATGGAAGGCTCGACACCGTTAGTGGCTGAACCCAGGATCTTAGCCAGAGGCTTGAGCTTCTTCTGCTTCACCGCCTCCGCTGAAGCAACGACTACCGCTGCCGCACCGTCATTTAAACTAGACGCATTCCCGGCTGTGACTGTCCCATCTTTCTTAAAGACGGCTTTGAGTTTTGATAATTTCTCGAGCGTCGCGTCTTTCCTCGGTCCCTCATCCACCTTGAAGACAACAGGGTCTCCCTTTTTCTGAGGAATCTCAACAGGGAAAATCTCCTCTTCGAAGTACCCCTTCTCAGTGGCCTGGATAGCTTTCTGGTGACTGCTGGCCGCATACTCATCCTGCTCCCCGCGACTGGCACCGAATTTCTCAGCGATGACCTCTCCGGTCATCCCCATATGCTGGTCGTCGAAAGCACACCAGAGGCCGTCAAGGATCATGGAGTCTTTGAGCTTCATGTCTCCAAACTTGACACCCTCCCGTGCACCCCAGAGAAGATGAGGCGTCTGGCTCATGCTCTCCATCCCCCCGGCAACGATGATCTCCTTCTCCTCCAGCCAGATCGCCTGGGCAGCCAGGGCAACAGCCTTCAGGGCTGAACCGCAGACTTTGTTCACAGCAAAAGCACTCACCGTGTAAGGGATTCCCCCTTTCACCGCCGCCTGCTTGGCCGGGGCCTGACCGATTCCAGCAGAGACGACATTGCCCATGATGACTTCATCCACATCCGCGGCTTTGATCCCGGCTCTCTTCACAGCCTCCTTGATGGCCAGACCACCCAAATCTGGGGCACTGAGATTTTTTAAAGTCCCGAGAAAGCTGCCAATTGCCGTTCGCGCAGCTCCGACAATAAATACATCACGCAATTCACACATTGATCATGCCTCTCATCCAAAATGAATTAACTTTAAAGACCTTCCATTTTTATCATAATTAAAAGAGGGTGTAAACCCATCTCCGATCTTCGCTTCAACCGGAGTGAAAAAAAGCCCTGCTCGACCTCATGGACCAGCAGCTCAAATGGGCGGCAAGAAATAGTTCAGCTCAGACCGGTGATTTGTCCGTCATCCGTGACATCGATCCTCTCGGCTGATGGAACCTTGGGCAGGCCGGGCATAGTCATGATATCCCCGCAGTAGACCACGACAAAACCTGCCCCGGAACTAAGCGACGCATCGGTCACGATCAAAGTGAAGTCTTTGGGCCTTCCCAGCGCCTCATCGTCAGCAGAAAGGGAATACTGAGTTTTGGCTATACAGACAGGAAGATGACCGAAGCCCTCTTTTTCAATGCGGCTTATCTTCCTTTTGACTTTTCCTTCCATGGCCACCGAAGAGGCCCCATAGATCTTTCGGGCAACAGTCTCGATCTTATCCAGAAGCGGCATATCTGACGGGTAAAGAAGCTGGAACTTATTTTCGTCTTCTTCGATGGCCTTCAGGACTTCCTGCGCCAGAGCCATCCCGCCTTTGCCTCCTGTGGCAAACACTTCACTCAAAGCAACCCTGGATTTCTCCTTACGGCAGAGGTCGATCACCTTTTGGATCTCTGCCTCGGTGTCAGCTGGGAATCTGTTCACAGCCACCACGAAAGGAACGCCGAAAATCCTCAGGTTTTCCGCATGTTTCTGAAGATTGGCAAAACCGCGCTCCACCGCCTCTACGTTCTCCTCATCCACCTTTTCCAGCTCGACTCCGCCATGAAGCTTGAGCGCCCTGAGAGTGGCCACCAGGACACAGGCATCCGGAGGCGGAATATGTCCTGTCCGGACGACGATGTTAAAGAACTTCTCCGCTCCGAGGTCAGAGCCGAAGCCTGACTCGGTCACGACATAATCAGCCAGTTGAAGACCTAGTCGAGTGGCAATCACAGAATTCGTGCCATGGGCAATATTGGCGAACGGCCCCCCATGGATCAAGGCGGGCGTTCCTTCCAGAGTCTGGACAAGATTTGGCTTGAGCGCATCTTTGAGCAGTGCAGCCATGGCGCCTGCAGCATGAAGCTCCCGGGCAAAAACCGGCTTTCTGTTTGGAGAATAGCCGATGAAGATATTTCCCAGCCTTTGTTTGAGGTCTTGAAGATCGACAGCCAGGCATAGAATCGCCATCACCTCAGAAGCAGCGGTTATATCAAAGCCTGTTTCCCTCGCAATTCCCCGGAGAGGACCGCCTATGCCGATGACCACTTCCCGCAGCACCCGGTCATCCATGTCCATCACTCGTTTCCATTCTACCCAGCGGCAGTCGAGCAGGCCGCAGGAGCCGTCAAAATGGAGGCGGTTATCCACCATGGCAGCCAGAAGATTATGAGCAGCAGTAACAGCATGGATGTCCCCGGTAAAATGGAGGTTGATCTCCTCGCGGGGCGCGACCTGGGCGTATCCCCCTCCGGTCGCTCCTCCTTTCATCCCGAAAACAGGCCCGAGAGAGGGTTCCCTCAAAGCCACCACCGCCTTCTTTCCGGCATAACTCAGGGCGTCAGCCAGGCCGATAGAGGTCGTGGTCTTTCCTTCCCCGGCAGGAGTGGGAGTCGTGGCCGTCACCATGATCAGCTTGCCCCTCCGGCCCTCTTTTTTCCGAACTCCTCCCGGAAAGATCTTTGCCTTATACATGCCGTACTTTTCTAATTCTTCGGGTTGAAGTCCTAGCTTAGCCGCAATCTCCTCAACGGGCCTTATCTTAGCATTCTTGGCGATTTCCATGTCGTCGAGCATACTGCCCTCCTGTCAGCGAGATTTTATTTTTGGAGAAGAATCTTGCCCACTTGCATTCTCTCTTCATGGCTTCTCCTGTTAAAATCGTGGAACATTATACCATACTCCTCGATCAACCCCTCGTCGGCAAAACTGAAATAACAGTTGTTCCCGATGATGATATGGTCCAAGACCTTAAGCTGCATAACGGCAGCTGCAAAGACAAGCTCTCTCGTTATCTCCCTGTCACTGGCCGAAGGTTCCGGGTCCCCGGAAGGGTGGTTGTGAACAAATATAAGAGACGAGGCATCGCATTTCAAGGCTTCTTTCACGATTTCCCTGGGATAAACAGCACTCGTGTCCACCGTCCCCTCGAACACGGTCTTTCCCTCCAGGATATGGTTTTTCGCATCCAGAAAGAGGACCTTGAACTGTTCCTTCTTCACATCCCTCAGAGAATGATAAAGATAATCGAAGACTTCTTTCGAGGAATGGCAATAGGGCTTGCTCATCATCCTTTCCTTGAGGAAACGCCGGGAGACGTCCTGGATAAGTCTCAGGCCGAAAATGTTATGGGGACCTATTCCTTTGATTCTCAGGAGTTCATCGGCCGGAGCCTCCAAAACTCCCCTCAAGGACCGGAATTTCATCAAGGCATCCTTGGCCTGCTGCTTACAATCTTTACGGGGAGTTCCCAGCGTTAAGAGAAGCTCGATCACTTCATAATCCAGGAATGCCGACAGCCCCCCTTTTAAAAATTTTTCCCTCAGCCTTTCCCTGTGTCCCCCGCGATGCCGCACGCTCCGGTCTTTTCCTCTCCTGGATTTATCCATGATAATCAATAAATAAATCGATTATCTTCCATTTTGTGTGGGTAATTTAATGAATAAAATACACGAAAATGGCATCGCTCCCTTCAGATTTTTAACGCCATTCCCGTGTATTTTACCCACACTATCTAGAAGAGAACCAATAAGTCTAATTTCATGACGAAAGACAGAGGGAATTTTTCACAAAGCGGAAGGGATTATTTTTTCTTCTCGGATAGGAACCGTATCTCCAGGAGCCTGTCCACCTCCCTGATCTTCAGCCTCAAGAAATAGACCAGCACCAGGATCGCCAGCCACACCCAGGCAATGAAGACATACATGCTTGTTGATTCCTTGATGCCCTGGGGACCAGGGACGATCTTTTCCGGAGCCTCCTCCTGAGTCGTCCCGGTCTTCTCTTCCTGCACCGTCTGCTGAGCAAAATCGATTTTCAAGAGAACAAAGGAGTGAAGAAAAACAATCAATAAAAACAAGGCAATCCACTTTTTTTTGGCCGTCATCAGAGCAGACTCCAGACAGACATACCCACAGCATAGATGATAAACAGATAAGCGATCACTGTAATGATCTTGCCTTTCCTTTCTGTGGGTTTGTTATCGATCAAGGGGAGAAAAAAGAAAGCGATACCGCCCAGAAGTATCAAGAGGACAACAAGGGTATCCCCGTTCATAAAGAGAATCTTTGAGGGGAAGATCTTCAGCATCTGGAAAAGGAAGAGAAAATACCACTCGGGTTTGATCCCCTCAGGAGCAGGAGCCATCAAATCCGCGGCTTTTTCCAGCGAGGCAGGGAAAAAGATAGAAACGGTGAAGAGAACGCCGATGAGCACCAACCAGACGATCATCTCTCTGTAGACGAAATTCGGCCAGAATGGAAGCTCATTCACCTTTTCTTCTTTGCTCTCAAGGTCAAGAGGAAGGCTCATACCCTGTTTCTGGACGAGATAGACGTGAACAGCAAGAAGAGCGAATAGAAAAATGGGGAGGATACAGACATGAAACCCGAAGAACCGGGTCAGGGTATCACCAGTGACATCCTCACCCCCTCGAAGAAACTGGGTCACCCAGGCTCCCACCACGGGGATGGAGCGGGGAATGTCCGTTCCTACTTTGGTGGCGGAAAGAGAGAGGTCATCCCAGGGGAGGAGATAGCCTGTAAAGCCGAAAAGAAGGGAAAGAACCAGCAGGAAGACTCCGCTCATCCAGGTCAATTCCCTCGGCTTGCGGTAGGCTTTGGTGATCCAGATGCTGAGAAGATGGATGAAAACAAAGGCAATCATGAAGGAAGCAGACCAGCTGTGGACCGACCTGATAATCCAACCCAGCGGAATCTCGGTCATGATCCGGGCAACACTGCTGTTGGCCTCCTCCAGGGTTGGATTGTAATAAAAAACGAGCATGAATCCCGTGATGACCTGGATCCCGAAAAAGAGGAGGATAGCGCTTCCCGTGTAGTACCAGAGGGAATGCTTGTGTTGGGGAATCTTCTTCTCCCTCAGAAAGTGAAAAACGACTGACAATCCGGAACGTTCATCTAGCCAGGATCGAATGTCCTTTTTCACCTTTTTCTCTTTCACTCCACACCCTCTCTTTTTATAATCAGGTTCTCCCCTTCGATGGACAGGTTCAGTCGCCGCAAGGGACGGGGAGGAGGCCCTGCCATGTGGATGCCGTTCTCATCGTACCAGCCCTCATGGCAGGCGCAGTAGAATTTTCTCTGGTCTGGAAGATAGGTGACATTGCAGTCGAGGTGAGTGCAGACGCCCACAAAAGCTGTATAAGACCCATCATTATTCCTTTTCAAGATACCCGGCTTGTTCCCCCAGGCAAAATTTTTCACGGTATTCGGCTCCATATCCTGGAAATCCGCAAAGGGCAGGATGACCTCGTCCGGCTCTCTCGTAGGCGGGAAAATAAACTTCAAGACCGGATACAGAAAAGAAACGGCGAAAGCGCCCAGCCAGCCTCCGAGGAGGCCGTTCAAAAACTGCCGGCGCGTGAACAGAGAATGTCTGAGCTTCATCGTTTGAACCTGAAAAGCCGTTTGATCTTTTCCAAGACCAGCTTTCTCCTCAAGGCCTCGATGCCGTCCGCAGGTCTGACATCCTTGGGACAGACCTCGTTGCATTTGAACACCGTGTCGCAACCCCAGACTCCGCCTTCGGTGTTGACCTTTGACCATTCTGAGAAATGCCTCATATCCCTGGGATCTCTGACAAAACGGTAGAGCTTGGCAAGAGCTGCCGGACCCAAGTATCTTTCGTCCCTGGAAGCCACCGGGCAGGCGCTGTAGCAGCAGCCGCAGAGGATGCAGTTGATGTACTGAAATATCCGTTCCATTTCTTTTTCTTCTATGCGGCATCCCTTTTCTAAAACCTCCCCTTCAGGAAATATGTAGGGCCGGATCTTGCGGACTGTCTCGAAAAAAGGCTCCATGTCGACCACCAGATCCTTCTGGATCTCCAGGTTAGGCAAGGGCTCGATGACGACGACCGAGGATTTCAAGGAATCGATCATGGTCCGGCAGGCCAGTTCAAACCTGCCGTTGATCACCATGCCGCATGAGCCGCAGATAGCTTCCCGGCAGCTGTAGCGGAAAGCCAGAGTGCAGTCCTGTTCATTCCGGATATCCATCAAGGCTTCCAGGGTTGTTTTTGTCTCCTCCGTTTCGTAGAGAAAGTCCTGGAAATAGGGAGACTCATCCTTCAGCGGGTCGAAGCGCAAGGTCCGAAAAGTGTAGTTCATCTCAGTATTGTCTTGCCTTTGGCTCGTACTTGGTTATGTGAACCTCTTTATAGCTTATCTGAGGCTTCCCGTCTTTCAAAGCAACCAGGGTATGCTTGAGCCAGTCTTTATCATTGCGCTCCTTGAAATCCAGGCGGTAGTGGGAGCCCCGGGTCTCCGTTCTGTTCAGCGCTCCCAAAGTGATGACCCCGGCCAGATCCAGCATGGACTCAAACTCGATGATGTTCACCAGCTCCTGGCTGAATCGGAGGCATTTGCCTGAAATAGAGACGCGCTGATAGTCTTCCCTTAGCTCTGCGATTTTTTCCAGCGCTTGGCCTAAATCCTTGTTGTTCCGGAACAGCCCGACTTGCTCACTCATGATCAGTTTGAGCCTGTTCAGCAGACGGTGGACCTTCTCTCCGGCTTCTCTCTTCTGCCGCTCCTCGATCTTTTTCTTCACCTCCAGCGCCGCATCTAAAAGATGTTTCTCCTCATCTTTCGAACCACTGCTCCCTTTGACCCAGTGCGCGGCCTCCTCTCCGGCGATCTTGCCAAAGACGACTGTCTCCAGAAGCGAGTTCCCTCCCAGGCGGTTGGCGCCGTGGGTGCTCACGCAGGCACATTCTCCAGCTGCATAGAAGCCCTCCATCCGGGAAGCGCAGTGGATGTCGACATCTATCCCTCCCATGGAATAGTGCTGGGCCGGCTGGATGGGCAGCGGTGTATCAATGGGATCTAGGCCGGAGAAATTGATGCTGATCTCCCGGATACCGGGAAGTCTTTTTTTAATCTTTTTTTCTCCCAGATGCCTCAAGTCAAGGTGGACATACTGGTTTTCAAACCCGTTTCTCCTGTCAATCTCGGTCTGAATGGCTCGAGCGACGATATCCCTAGGGGCCAGCTCCATGGCGGAGGAAGCGTAATCTTCCATGAATCTTCTCCCCTTGTTATTGACCAGGTAGCCTCCTTCCCCGCGCGCTCCTTCGGTTATCAATATATTGCTCGGGTAGAGAGAAGTGGGATGGAACTGGACGAATTCCATGTCCTTCAACGGCACCCCTGCCCTGTAGGCGATTCCGATGCCGCTGCCGTGGTTGATATAGGCATTGGTCGTCCTGAGGTAGACTCTCCCGTATCCTCCGGTGGCGAAGATAACCGCCCTGGCCTTAACGGGCATGATCTCTCCCTTTTGGAGGTCAAAGACCACAACGCCCAGACATTTTCCGTCCTTCACAACAAGCTTGGTCACCAGCCACTCGTTGTAAAACTTCACCTGCCTTCTCAGAGATTGCTCATAGAGAGTGTGGAGAATGACCAGGCCGGTCCGGTCAGCGGCGTAACACGTCCGGGGAATTCCAGCCCCCCCAAAAGGCCTCTGGGCGATGACTCCGCCGGGAAAGCGGCTGAAGGGAACTCCAAAATACTCCAGCTCATAGATAGCGGGAATCGCCTTTTCGCACATCAACTCGGCCACATCCTGGTCCGCGAGATAGTCGCTTCCCTTGATCGTATCAAAGGCATGCCCCTCCCAGGTATCATCTCTTCCCTCAGGATTATTGCCCAGAGCCGCGTTTATACCTCCCTGGGCAGCGACGGAGTGGGAGCGAAGCGGATGGACCTTGGAGATGACGGCGACTTTGAGCTGGGGATCGCAGGCCAGTGCTGCAGCCAGCCCTGCCAATCCACCCCCAACGACAAGGATGTCCTGACTAAGCATTCAGTAATTCCTGGTAAAATAGACAATCAGCAGCGCAGCGCTCAAGATGATACTGAGCAGGGTAAAGACCCAGAACAGGAGCTTCTCCTTCCTCACACCAAGGTCGATGATGACCGTCCTCAAGCCGTAGAGCGAATGGAAAACGACCAAGATGATCAAAAGACTATCCGTGAACGGATTGGTGTGGAGAACAAGAGCCCAATCTGGCTTCTGCGCCTTGGTCATCAGAAAGAAAGAGGTTAATAATTTCACTCCCAGGAGGAGAATCAGCAGGAGGCCGCTGATGCGGTGGAAAACCCAAATAAACATGGAGTCCTTTCCTTTTTGGAGGATATATTAAATTAAAGTCATCAAGGAATGTCAAGGAAAAGGATTAAAAGCACCTCTATTTCCGTGATGAGGGAACCATCCGACCTAATGTAAACGCAGTAAATAAGGTTACAATCTCTGTGCGGCCTGGATGCCGCCCTCAGCCCCCGGACCCCGAGGGAACCTGTCCCGTCGGTTCCCCCGACGGCATCCAGGTCCGCTCAGTAGAGGATGTCAAACGAATGATTGCATTAATATGAGTTGAGAAGTGCGGCGAAGGAGATTCAATGCTTGATATCGGCAGGGATCTTGTAAATTTTTATCTTGTAACTCAACATCCTCTCCGTTATCCCCAAAGCCCGGGCCGCCTTGCTTTTCACCAAACCGCTCTCTAAAAGCGCTCTCTTTATTTCCCTGACTTCCAAGGCTTTGACCCTGTCTTTCAAGGGCAGGCCTTCCTCCACGAGCTCGTCTTCGCTCATTTCTTTTATGAAAACCGGCAAATCTGTGGAAGTTATTGCCTTGCCATCACAAAAGACAGCCGCTCTTTCCACGATGTTCTCCAGTTCCCTTATGTTGCCCGGAAAGGAATATTTCAGAAGAGTATTCATCGCCTCGGCCGAGATCTCCTCGATATTCTTCCCTTCTTTCTCGCTGTATTTTCTGATGAAATGATCGACGAGAGGCGGAATATCCTCCTTTCTTTCCCGGAGGGGAGGGACATGGATGTGAATGACGTTCAGCCGGTAATAAAGGTCAGGCCTGAATTTTTCCTCCTTCATCAACAGATCCAAATCCCTGTTGGTGGCGGCGACGATCCTCACATCAGACTTCAAGGGCTTTGAGGAGCCAAGGCGGTAAAATTCCTTCTCCTGGAGGAAACGGAGGAGTTTGACCTGGAGCTGGAGGGGGAGGTCTCCAATCTCATCAAGGAAAAGAGTTCCCCCTGAAGCCGCTTCAAACTTTCCCGTTTTTCTCTCATATGCTCCTGTGAAAGAGCCTTTTTCCGCCCCGAAAAGCTCGCTCTCGATCAGCGTTTCCGGGAGAGAGGGGATGTTGACGGCCAGGTAAGGCCCTTCTTTACGCTTTGAAGAAAAATGAATGGTCCTGGCCACAAAATCCTTTCCAGCCCCTGTCTCCCCTGATATCAGGACCGTGGCGCCGCTCTTGGCTGCTTTCGAAACCAGGAAAGCCACCTCTTCCATCCTGGATGAGTTGAAGACAAAGTTCTTGGCGCTGAACTTCTCTGCCAGAGAATCCTGAAGAAGGGATATCTCCCTCTTCAGCCTCTGTCTTTCCAAGGCCCTGGCGATGACCAGAAGGAATTTGGCAAAATCGATCGGTTTGACGATGTAATCATAGGCCCCTTTTTTAATGGCCTCCACAGCGTTTTCAATATTGGCAAAGGCGGTGACCATTAAGGGGGTAACAAGAGGATTTCTTTTCAGAATGTCAACGATGACACTGATCCCTGTTTCTCCATCCAGCTTGAAATCAACAACAGCGATATCCATAGGATGAACATCGATGATGTCGAGCGCTTCCCGGCCCGAAGATGCCTCAAAAACAGCATAGTCTTCCCGCTCGAGGTTCTCCTTGATCAACTTTCTCTGGAGGGGGTCATCCTCGACAATCAGGATGTTGGCTTTGCTCATCTTATCCTCCCGGAATATGGATCACAAAAACCGTTCCCTGCCCTTTTTGACTTCTGACTTCAATCTTTCCCTCATGAGCCTCGATGATCTTTTTCGTCAGGTAGAGTCCGACTCCCATCCCTTTCTTCTTGGTTGAGAAGAACGGCTCAAAGATGCGCTCCTGGTCCTCTTCAGGAATTCCCCTCCCGGAATCCTCGATCCTCACCTGGACTGCTTTTTTCTTCTGCTGGGCATGGATCGAAATCAATCCTCTCTCACTGGCATCGAGCGAGTTCCTCAGAAGGTTTAAAAAAGCCTGGCTCATCAAGCCCTTGTCTGCCTCCAGGTAGACGGATGATGATTCGGAATAACGGATCTCCACTTCAGATATATCATATTCCCTTGAGAGCGACTCCTTTACATTTGAAACCATTTCCGCAAGAGAGCACCTCTCCTTATTAAGCTTGATCGGCTTGAGGCTGGTTGAGAACTGATCGATGATCCTGGAAATCTTATGGATCTCCTCCTTCCCTAAGGCGACATCATCTTGAAGTTCCTCGGGCACCTTATTGTGCAGAAGCTCAAAAAGAAGGGAAAGGCTATTCAGAGGATTTTTAATCTCGTGACCAACGCCTGAGGTAAAGGCGGAAATCTCCCGGTATCTTTCCTTTTCTGCCTTCTCCACTTCTGCCTCCTCTTTCTTTCCCAGATAACTGCGCTGAAGCTGATAGAACCCGAGGAAGAGGATCACGCCGATAACGAAAATAAGCCCAAAAATCAAGAAAAAGTTTCTCCGGGAATAAGCGATCATTTCCTGCAAGTTTTCCAGAGAATACCCGATATAGAGGTAACACTTCTTCCCTTCATCCGGTGAAAAAGGAGAAAAAAAGTTGAATATCTTTCCGGCGGGAGAATCGATAATCCATGATCCTTCTCCCTCTACGGTATGGAGCGATAGGGGAAGGTAGCCTTCAAACCGGGAGCTCCAGCCCAGCACGTTCTTGTCCTCGTCGAGCAAAGCGATGTAATAAATATTCTCCTTTCCGGAGTAGGAGTCGAAGATTTCAGCCACAGAATAATTCTCACGCAAGAAGTGAGAGATATTGATCTTCAAGATCTCCGCCGCAGCCTGAAGCTGCTCCTTGACCAGATTTTCTGTTTTATTTTTGATGTAAGCCCGGTTCAATGATGAGAGGACAAAAAAGATGATGAGTATCCCCAAAAACGGAAGGTAAAAAAAGAGAAGAAAATTCCTGCCTTTCAAAACCTCTTGCCTTTTCTTTTCTTCTTCTGGGTCATCTCGCCTCCCCTCCAGGCGGGAAAGCCGTGCTTGTCCCTGAGCATGAATATCTCTCCACGGTATCGAATCTGGCGGGCGATGATGTTCTTCTGTCCGTCTAGGGAATAGATAGAGCCAACGACCTCCAGTTCTTCCCCTTTGTGAAAATCCTGGCTGAAAAACCGGACAGGACTGATCTCCACGTTAAACATCTCTTTGGTCTTTCTCTCCTCGAGGATCACTATCAAGAACGGTGAACTGTCCTTGTAGCGAGGCTCCATGACGATCATTTGGATCGTGCCTCTTACTTTTTTCTCGGTATCCACGTTGTAGTAATGATCCGTCTCCTGGCCGAGGACAGCAGCCTGCAATATCACCAGGCTTAAAAGCAGGATAACATACCGACTTTTCCTCATTTCTTTCCTCCGAAGAAGACATTCCATTCTAATCCGGCGGAGAAGAAATTTCCCTGCCAATCAAAGAAAGGGTCATTCGACCGGTTATTCACATAGAAGTAGGAAAGGAACAGAGAAAAACTGGAAAAATCTTTTTCCACCCTGGCCTCGAACACGTCTCTTGTATCCTGCCTTGTCACTCCTAAAGGATTCCCCTCCAGATCCATGCTCTCTATTCCAGGAAACTCCTTTTCAGACCTAGTATAACCCATTTTGAGTTCGATGTTCCAGGGGACCAGGATCGTGAGCTGGCTGCTGACCTGATAGCCTTCCCAGGAAAAACTATCGTAGGAAGGATTTTCCACCACATAAAACTCCTCAACCGAAGTGAAGGGATTCTCTCCGGAAAGAGTCCACTGTTTCATTCCTGACAGGCTAAGGCCGATCTTGCCGCCCAAACCCTGAGCGATCAAACCGTTTGCGGAGAAGATCTGGATCGCCTTCCCCTCATAGACCGTTCTGGGAATATAGATATACGAATCCCTTCCCCCCCGATAGCCCTGTCCTTCCTCAATAACAGCTTCTTGGGATGCATCAGGATGGAGATAATATTTATACCCCCAGCTCACCTCTGCCTTGATCGTGGTTTTTGTCTGGAAGTAGGTATCGAACGACACATCCAAAAAATGGCTGATGAAATCAAAAAGGGAGTAGCTGTAGCCCTTGTACTCAAAGGCATAGTTGGACTTCAGGATCGAGGTCTGGCTGAGATAGGTCTTGAAAGCCCCCAGGAAATGCAGAGAAAGATAATTGAAATCGCTGTAATCGGAACGATAGAAAGCTCCCTGGCCGACAACGGAGAAATAGAATGCGGTTTTCTCGTTGAGAGCATGGAGGTAATCCAGGCCGGCATCATGGAAATAATAGGAAAGGCCTGGATTGTCATAAAGATAGGCATAATTTCCTTCGGTAAAAATAGAAACCTTGGAAAAATCCTTGTCAAGATAGAAATTCAAGGAAGACAATTGATCTCTTTCAGAATATCTGTTCTGAAAGACGTTGTCCGTCATGTTCTGGTAGAATGAAAGGGAAAACGTGTTCGCTATCAAAGCTGCATTCACAACCAGAAAAGCACTGAAATAAACGACAAGTCTTCTCACTCCTCCTCCTTTTATGAGCCCTCAAAAGGGGGAAAAGGAGCGGGGCTCCTTCTCCCTCCTATAAAATCTTCTCCGTGCCCGTTCAGCGTCTTCCCTGTTTGAGGGCTCTGCCTCTGCCGCCGGACCTGCCGTAAAAGCCCTGGCCAAAGATGCCCAAGCTGTGCCGGAAAGAGGCTTTGTTCCAGCCTGTTCCGCTGTAATACCTGTTCCTGTACTCGAACTTATTCGCTTCAGACGCATTTCCAAACCTGTTCATGTAGCCGCTTCCGTCCTCAGGTCTGGTCCAATCCGGGTCCTGGCAATTGGGAATGCCATCGTTGTCGTGGTCCCGGGCAAGATCATTGATCCCATCCCCGTTCTCATCCACGAACATCAGTCGGTTCCTGGTCTGCGCTTGGGTCTGAGTCTGAACTTCAGTCTGGACCTTGTTCCGGATCTCGCTGCGCACGGTCTTCTTCGACTGCTCTTGAGCCAGCGAAAAGCCTAAACCCAGGATCAACAGTAATCCTACAAATGAAATTATTTTTCTCATAACCATTTTAACCTCCTTTCGATTCATGAGGCAATATATTTTGCAATATTCGTGCCACATATTAACTTGTTGATAATAAATAAATTATAAAATATTGACCTTGGTTTATTCCAACAAATTTGTTCTCTTTCCAACAAAATTGTAGGCAATAGACAAGTTTAGAGTGCATCCTTACAGGAGCAATTTGTCTATATTGATATTGATAAAGCTGAAGGGTACAGGTCTCAACAATCAACATTCATCACCTGAATCCTTGAAGGATCAAAGAAATGAAAAATGTCAAATGTAAAAATGCGGCCCCCTCATTGTTCCTTCCTGTTTTCAGGAAAAAACGGTCGATTTCCGGCAAAGAAAAAACTCACTCGGTCTGTCCTTTATTGTGGAAGATAATTATGACGATAGCGTCTAAACAATGATGATTAAGAATTCCAGAATTAAGGAGGAAAACGTGTCCAAAACAAAATCAATCATCGCTTTGTGTGCTATGGCCCTACTGGTGCTCTCACTGGGAGCTCAACAAGTCAACGTCAGCGGAGACTGGGAGATGACCTCGGAGGGTCGTCAGGGACCGATGACCTCGAAACTCCATTTCGAGCAGGAAGGCGAGAAGATCACGGTGACCATGGAAAGCCCTCGTGGTGAGGTCACAGGAGAAGGAACGATCAAAGGAAACGAAATCGAGTGGACTGTCACCCGTTCTACCCCAAGAGGCGACTTCACCATCACTTACAAAGGCAAGGTCGAGGGCGACACGATGAAAGGGGAAGTCCAGATGGGAGATTTCGGCTCCCGCGAATGGACGGCAAAGAAGAAATAACGCTGTTATTTAAGAAATAACTTAAGCGACAGAGTCTTCTTCAACTTCCGGTTGTTTTTTCAAATCGCATAAGGTTGATCTCTGTCCTATTCAAAAAAGTCTTTATGGATCGCATCCTATGTCTTAAAATAGGAAACGAAGAGAATACATTCTCAGTTCATAAGGCTATAAGGAAGATTTTCCTCTTTCCTCCGTCTAAAGAGTGCACGGAGGCAAAGAGATGAAGACATCGGATGGAAGAGAAAGACCTGGTTCGATCGAGCAAAGAAGGCAACGAAGAAGCCTTTGCCTCGCTGGTAAAAAAATACAGAGTAAAGGTGTTTAATTTGGCTTTCAGTTTAACGCGCGACCGCGACACAGCCGACGACCTGGCTCAGGAAGTGTTCATCAAGGCCTATTTTGCGCTTCCCAGGTTCGAGCTCAGGTCAGAATTCGGCACCTGGCTCTACAGGATAACGATCAACCATGTCCGGGATTTTCTGAGGAAGACCAGCCGGATGAAAAGACTGTCCATCGACGAAATCAAGGAAAGCTCAATACCGCAGGAAGACGAAACGATGAAAAGAGAAAAAGAACAAACCGAAGAGCGAAGAAAAAAAATTCTTCGCCGAGCGATCCAGATCCTCCCTGATAAGCACCAGGTCATACTCAGCCTGAGGGACATTCAGGGATTATCCTATGAAGAAATCACCAAGATCCTGAGAATCTCTCCCGGGACTGTGGATTCCCGTCTTCACAGAGCCAGGAAATTGCTCAGGAAAAAGTTGGCGCCTTTCTTAAGCCAAAAAGGAGGCAACCATGAACTGCAAGAAGGTTGAAAAACTCATACTCCGCGCTTTCGATGGGCGTTTGACTGAAGATGAAAAGAAGGAACTGGAGGCGCATTTAAAGCAATGCCCTCAGTGCCGCACAACACAGGAGGAATACCAGCTTATTCTCGATACTTTGAGAAAGGAAGATTTTCCTGAACCCAAACCCTATTTCTTGGAGCGCCTGCAGCCCAAGCTCAGGGAAGTAAAAAAGTATGAGCCCTGGATGGTGTGGAAGCAGTGGGGAATGAGAGCCATCCCCGTTTCGCTCCTCGTAATTATTTTTCTGTCTGCCACGCTCATCCTTTTCAGTCCGCCAAGAGAGGAAGTGGAACTTAGCCAGGCGTTCAGCCAATCAGGACTCCTCCTGCTCCAGAACCAGAACCTGTTCCAGGAAACAACCACCCTGCTCGAAACTGGAGGAACCGAAGATAAGAATATGATGGTTATCTTCACCTCAATAGATGATAAAAACGGGACAAGGAGAGATTTTTGATGAAAAACCATTATAAATTTTGGATCGTTCTCTCGCTTATCATAGTTTTTGCTGCCGGCGTCCTGGGCGGAGTTCTTCTTGAACAACAGCTCGCCCACAGCAAAATGAAGAAAAAAGCGGAAAGAAGAAGCTCCGTCCGCTTTCCCACCCTGGAGATGATGGCTGAAGAGCTAAGCCTCAGCTCAGAGCAGCAGGAAAAGATAAGAGAAATATTCAGGAATAACGAGGAAAGGATGAAAGAGCTGAACTCCTCTTTCCGCGAGCGATACTCCAGCATGAGGTCGCAGTTAAAAAATGATATAAAAAGCGTTCTTTCCGAAGAACAGGCTCAAAAGTTCGAAGCCATAATCGAAAAGTACCTTTCCCAAAGAAGAAAAGAAATGGAGGAAAGAAAAAAGCATCCTAGAAATCCTAGAGATGACAAAGGAGAAAGAAGATGAAAAGAAAGATCATCATCGGAGCTGTAATTCTTGTCGTGATCACCGTGACAGGGATCGTTCTCGGGCTGACTGTTTTTAACCGCAACAACGGAAACAACTCAAAATATAAAAAAGAAGCTGTGGACAGAGGAAACATCGAAGCCCTGGTGGTGACAACGGGTTCTCTCAACCCGGTGACCACCGTTGACGTGGGAAGCCAGGTCTCAGGAGAGATCGAAAAAATCAACGTCGACTTCAACTCTCAGGTCAAAGAGGGTCAGGTTATAGCCCAGCTGGAACAGTCTCAATTCCTGAGCCGTGTCAGTCAGGAAGAAGCCAATTATCAGAGCGCTGTCGCCTCACTGGAAAAAGCCAAGGTCACTTTTAATAATCTCCAGAAAAAATATGAACGGGCCCTTAGTCTGTTTGAGAAGGATTTGCTGTCTTATGAAGAGAAAGAGTCAATCGAGACCAACTACTACGGCGCCAAGTCCGACATCCAAGCTGCAGAGGCAAGGTTGGCTCAAGCTAATTCTCAGCTCGAAACGAGCAAGGTCAACCTGACCTACACCGTCATCAAATCCCCGATCGACGGAGTGGTCATCAACCGCAACATCAACGTCGGCCAGACCGTGGCCGCCAGCTTCCAGGCTCCGGTCCTCTTCCAGATCGCCAACGACCTGACCAAGATGCAGGTGGAATGCAGCGTGGACGAAGCGGATATCGGAAAAGTCGCGGAAGGCCAGCAGGTTAGGTTCACCGTGGATGCCTTCCCCGATGAAAACTTCAGAGGAGTGGTCAAGCAAGTTCGTTATTCTCCGGAGATCGTCCAGAACGTCGTCACCTACACAACCATAGTCGAGGTGGATAATCCTGAGATGAAACTGAGGCCCGGGATGACAGCCACAGTCTCGATCGTGACCGGACAAGCTCTAAATGCCCTGCGCGTCCCTAATGCCGCTCTCCGTTTCACTCCCAGCTTAAGCCAGGAAGAGATGAGAGCTCTGTTTGCCAAAATGAAAGAGGAAAGAAGCTCCCAGCGAGGAGGCACTAGCCAAGAAGCGCAGCCTGGACAGAAGCGAGATTCCAGCAGGCAGGATGCCCAGAGAACAGAGTCTGGACAGCAGCAGCCTGGGATGAAAGGTCAAGGCATGCAGGGGATGCAGATGAGAGATTTTGCCCGCCTCTGGATCGAGGATGAAAAGGGCAGCCTCAAGATGGTTTTTATCCGGAAAGGAGTCACGGATAATAGCTATACAGAGGTTGTCCGAGGAGATTTGCAAGAGGGACAGCTGGTGATTACGGGTGAAAACACACAGAGTAGTCGTTCTGACAGGCCTTCTTCTTCCCCGATGAGGATGTTCCGTTAAGTCGCAATCTTTCATCCATTTAAGACCATAAATTAGGAAAGAAAAAAATGAGCAGCAACAACAACCTCATTCGACTGGAAAATCTCAAGAAAGTGTACAAGGTCGGAGAAACTCAGGTCAACGCTCTAAGAGGCGTGTCCTATACCATCAAGGAAGGCGATATGGTGGCCATCATGGGCCCTTCAGGCTCGGGCAAATCGACCCTGATGAACATCATCGGCTGCCTGGATAAGCCCACAGAGGGGAAGTATTTCCTGGAGGAGCAGGAAGTCTCGACCCTGGACAAGAACAAGCTGGCGCGCATCCGAAACAGGAAGATCGGGTTTGTCTTCCAGACCTTCAACCTTCTCGCCCGCACCACTGCGCTCGAGAACACCGAACTTCCTCTCATTTACTCCAACACGCCCGCTAAACAGGCCAAAGAGCTGGCCTACAAAGTGCTCGCCGAGGTCGGCCTCAAGGGCAGAGAACTCCACAAGACAAACCAGCTTTCCGGAGGAGAACAGCAGCGAGTGGCCATCGCCCGTTCCTTGATCAATAATCCTTCCTTGGTCCTTGCCGATGAGCCCACGGGAAACCTGGACTCTAAGACAGGGAAGGAGATCATGGAGGTCTTTAAAAAACTGAACGAGGAAAAAAAGATCACCGTCATCCTGGTCACCCATGATCCGGATGTCTCTGCGTTCGCCCGGAAAAGGATATACCTCAAAGACGGCCAGATTATCAAGGAGGAGCAAGCTTAGCTCTCAGCAAGTAAGCATGACATCGAGAACAAGGAGTAAAAAATGAACATAATGAGGACGATTCGAGTTGCTCTCAGAGCTCTGAGCCGGAACAAAATGCGCTCCTTTTTAACTGCCCTGGGCATCATCATCGGAGTCGGAGCCGTGATCGCCACGGTCAGCATCGGTGAAGGAGCCAAGAGAGAGGTGGAGAAGCGCTTCGAAGACATGGGAACCAACCTTCTTTATGTCCGTCCGGGAAGTCAATCTTTCAGAGGACGCCAATATGGAGGAGGATCCTTTCAGACTCTCACCGACGATGATGCCATAGCGATACAGGAGAAATGTGATGCCGTTCAGTATGTATCGCCCTCGGTTTCGGGAAGGGCGCAGGTCGTCTACCAGAACAAAAACTGGAATACATCCGTTAACGGTGTCGGCGAGCATTATGTGGAAATCGGAAACTGGGAGGTCGAAGAGGGAACTTTCTTCGATGAGAACATGGTCCGATCCGGTCAAAAAGTCGCGGTCCTGGGCAGCGAAGTGAATCAGAATCTCTTTGAAGGCGCAGACCCTCTCGGGCAGATCATCAGGATCAAAAAGATTCCCTTCAGGGTGATCGGAGTCCTGGAATCAAAGGGAGAAGCAGGAGGTTGGTTTAACAGGGACGACATAATCCTGGTCCCCTACACAACTGCCCAGAGAAGACTCCTCGGGATTACCTATATCAGCTCCATCGACGTCTCTGCCGTATCCGGGTCCAGGACCGAGGAAGCCATGAGTCAGATTGAAGACCTCCTCCGCATCCGGCACAAGATCGCCCCGGGCGCCGAGGATGACTTCAATGTCAGGAACATGTCGGATATCGCCGAGAGCGCAGCCGAGTCAAGAGACGCCCTGAAAATTCTTCTCGGAGGGATCGCTTCTGTCTCTTTGTTGGTCGGCGGTATCGGCATCATGAACATCATGCTCGTCTCTGTGACCGAGCGAATCCGGGAGATCGGGATCAGGATGTCCGTCGGTGCTCGGGAGAAGGATATCCTCTTCCAGTTCCTGACCGAGGCCATCGTCCTCAGTCTATTCGGAGGCTTGTTGGGAATCGGCATGGGCGTCGTCGGCTCCACCCTTATCTCCAAGCTTGCCGAGTGGCAGACCCTTGTCTCACTCTGGTCCATTATCGTGGCTTTTCTGTTTTCAGCCATGGTCGGAGTCTTTTTCGGGTTCTATCCAGCCCGCAAAGCTTCCAAGCTCGACCCGATCGAAGCCCTGAGATACGAGTAAAAAAGACAACTGGAACGGAATAGGGAACAAACCCGAGATGATCGGATTAATAAATAAAGAGAGTAAGCGGAATATGACAGGCTGAATGATCAGAGAAGGAAATAGAATTTCCGCATCCCTTAGCTTGTCTCGCTTTTCTCATATCCCTGTTTTCGACTGGGATGGTATTCTACGAACTTGAATTAAGGAGGAACAAGATGAAAAAACGAAGAATCGGAATGATCCTATTCCTGACACTCTTCACCGTCACCTTTTCTCTGGCCCAGCAGGATGAAAAGACTCTTTCCCTTTCTCTTGAGGACTGCATCCTCAAGGCCATGAAGAACAATATCGGGGTAGCGATAGAGATACTGAATCCTGAGCTGTCCGACATCGGGATCTCTATTGCCCGGGAAAAATTCCTGCCCAGCCTTAATCTCAGCTACAGCAAAAGGGACACCACCAATGCTTCCTTTTCATTTCTCGAATCCTCTGATGTGGTCTCCACGGTACGAGGCACCTATGCGGCCGAGATCTCACAGCTCATCCCGACAGGAGGCACTTTCTCCGTAACGCTCGATGGGTATAGAACCGATACAACCCAGAGATTACAGACGATTAATCCTCGCTATGGCACTACCCTGACTTTTGCCTTCAACCAGCCCCTCCTCAGAAATTTCGGGCTGAAGCTCACCCGCAGAGAGATCATCATCGCCCGCAACAACCTGGATATCTCCGAAAATCAGCTCAAGCGGGTGCTTCAGCAAACAACCTACGATGTCAAGGAGGCCTACTGGAACCTGGTCTCCAGTATCGAAAGCCTCAAAGTCAGACAGCAATCGCTGAGATTGGCCCAAGAACTCCTGGAAAAGAACAAGCGGGCTGTGGAAGTGGGAACTCTGGCTCAGATCGAGATCCTGAGCGCCGAGTCCGCGGTCGCCTCCAGGCAGGCGGATATCCTCCAGGCCCAGGCCACTGTGAAAGACAACGAGGACCGGCTGAAGATCATCCTCAACATCACCGCAGAAGGAATTCCTGAAGACATAAACATCGTCCCTGCTGATAAACCGGCCCTCGAAGAGAGGAAGATCACCCTTGACGAGGCATTACGGACAGCCATGGCCAACAGGCCTGATCTGCAGGGAACACGGCTCGGGATAAAGAACCAGGAAATGAACGTTATCTTTGCTAAAAACCAGCTTCTTCCTAACCTTAGTTTATCAGCCTCCTACTGGAGCCCGGGATTATCGGGAACGCAGTTTATCTATGACCAGGATCGTCCATTCGACCCCCCGACCGGGTCCGTTGAATACGGCGCAAGTGATGCCTGGAAAGATACCTTTGGCTTCGCTTACGAAAACTGGAGCGCGGGGATAACCCTGGATATCCCTCTCAACTCCATCTTCTCCCGCGCTAATTTTGCCCAGGCCAAAGTCAACCTGGAGCGGTCCCTGCTGCAGCTGAAAGACACGGAACAGCAGATCTTTCTTGAGGTCAAGAGCGCGGTGCGGGCAGTCCAGACAAATTACGAGAGAGTCCAGGCTTATATGGCGGCCAGGGAGCTGGCCGAGAGAACTCTCGAAGCTGAGGAAGAAAAATTCAAGGTCGGTATCTCCACACCCTATTTCGTCCTTCAATACCAGACAGAATTGACCACGGCCCAGACAAATGAGCTGGCAGCCATCATCGATTACAACCTCTCTCTCGCCCGATTGCAGAGAGCGATGGGAGTCAATCTGACGGAGAAAAACATCAAATTCACCGATTTTCGTGACTGATAATCTTCCCAGAAACAAAAGAAAGGTGTAATCTGGTACAGCGTCGGTTCCCCTCCATCCTTGCCAGGACCCTCCCACCCTCCACCATGGGCTTCGGATGCAGGGGAACCGTCGCCGCACTTCTCAATTTGAGTCAGATGTTTCCATCATCGCAGAAATAAAAATGCTTACCCTCAAGTGACAGTCCTTGAAATTCTGGAATGATAGTGCTATCATTTTCTTTAAAGAACTTCTCGTTTTCTAATCCAGCTTAATTCTTGGAGAAGTAAAACATGAACAGGAAGCTTATTCGACCAAATTTATCCGAAATAAAAGAGAAGATGAGCCGCGACTCCGCAAAAAAGAAAAGCCATCCGCCCTATGAGACCTATGCAGAAAACTACTACTACCTAAAACAGATGAACAAAAAAACTCCTATGGGAGTTGTTCTGGATGACGGAGAAATCGTCGAAGGATATATCGAGTGGTACGATAAAAATTGCTTGAAGCTCAACCGGGATGATGCTCCCAATTTGCTGATCTACAAGAGCAGTATCAAGTATCTCTACAAACTGGATGACGCCAAAGAAAAAGAGAAAAAAGCGAAAAAATGAGCCTTCCCAGGGTCGGGATTACTCTCGGAGATCCAGGGGGAATCGGACCTGAGACCGTATTAAAGGCGCTTTCACTTAAAAATTCCCTGCCTGAAATTTCCTATGTGCTCTTTGGCTCCTCTTCAGTGATTGATGAGGAGAAACGTGCTCTCGGTCTGGACATAGAAATTCTCTCTTCAGATGAGGTGAAGGATAGCAGCTCTCCCTCTATTGCACTGTTTGAAATCGATTTTCCTCTCCAGACCATAAAAAAAGGATCGCCCTCGAAGAAAAACGGCAAGGCGTCCTTTCTCTTCTTCGAACGAGCCGTCGAGGAAGCTAAGAAAGGGAACCTGCAAGCCCTGGTCACCGCGCCTGTGTCCAAGCATTCCTGGAATCTTGCCGGTTTGAAGTGGTCCGGACACACAGATTATCTCAGCCACATATTCCCTCAGGCGATCATGTCATTCTGGTCGGATAAGTTGAAGGTGGCCCTGTTCAGTCATCATCTTCCCTTGAATCGAGCCGTTGAAAAAATAAATAAGGCAGACCTCCTGAATTTTTTCATCAGCCTTTATCAGACCATAGAAAAAATCCAGCCGGATACATACCGATTCCTTGTCGCAGGATTGAATCCCCACGCCGGAGAACAGGGCCTGCTCGGAACAGAGGAAGAGGAGGAAATCATCCCGGCTGTATCGGAGGCCCAGAAAAGGGGGATGAGAATCAACGGCCCTTTCCCCCCTGATGTCGTTTTCCGGATGGGCCTGAATCAACCGGATAAGATCGTTATCGCCCTCTACCATGACCAAGGTCTTATTCCGTTTAAGCTGGAATCATTCGAGAGGGGGGTCAACGTCACACTCGGTCTTCCTTTCATCCGAACTTCCCCTGACCATGGGACAGCCTTCGACATCGCGGGCAAAGGGGTGGCCAAACCGGATAGCATGGTGGAAGCGATCAAAATGGCCTACGAACTATCGCCAGGACTTCTTGAGTTCAGCCCTTAGCTCCCGATCACGGTCCCTTTCCCGGATAGCTTCCCTCTTCTGGTAGGCTCTTTTCCCTTTGGCGAGAGCGACTTCTATCTTTACCTTCCCTTTATCGTTGAAAAAGATTTTTGTCGGGATCAGAGTCAGTCCTTTCTCTTGGATCTTTCCGGTCAGTCTTTTTATCTCGCGGCGGTGGAGCAGGAGTTTTCTCTCTCTCGTTGGGTCATGATTGAACCAGCTTGCGGACTCATAAGGGCTGATATGACAGTTGACAAGAAAAGCTTCGCCCCCCTTGATCTCCGCATAACTTTCTTTTAAGCTCAACTTCCCCTGTCTGATGGATTTGACCTCAGTCCCTCGCAGGGAGATCCCCGCTTCAAATTTTTCCAGCAATTCGTAGTTGAAGCTCGCTTTCTTGTTCGTGGCAACGATTCTCATCCCATGCCTCTCGTTCTGCTCTCTTCCGGGACAGCCCGGAAAAGGCTGATACGGCGATATCCACCAGAGTGTTGCCAGCCACAAAAGTCAGCCAGCAGGCGGCCAATGTTATTCACCATTTTCATCGCCAGTTTTGCTTTTTAATCTTTCTCTTTGGGGACCATCCAATTTACACAACCCGCTGCCATAAAACATGTTTCTGAAGAAAAAAAAGGTGCTGAGCAGAAGGGAAGATTCCAAAAAAAGCAGCAGGGAAAAGCACATCCTTGAAAATCAGGAGTCTAGGCGCGAATCCACATCTTTAAAACAAGTTGATAAAGTTTCCATAACCTTCTGCTCGATCTCATTATTAGAGAGCGAGGACACCTCTGAGATCTCGGAGACGACGAGTTCCTTGACTTTCTCCATCATTTTCTTCTCGCGAAAAGAGAGAGGCTTGATCAAATTCAGATAAAAGAGGCTTTTCAAGACCATTGCCATATCCAGCATTGTCCCTGACTTGAGAAGGTTGAGGTGTTCCTTGTATCTGCCCTTCCAGTTCATCGAAACATCCACACCGCCGTTTCTCATGAAATCAAAAATCTTCTTGACAGACCTGTGTGAAATAGGCTTTCTGATCCCGATTTCCTCAGTGCCGGTGGAAGGAACTAACACCAGAGTGTTGTTACAGAAGATCCGCAGATGATAAACTCTAGATGTTTCCCCGAAATAGCTCTCATCCTGAATATTCTCGATTACGCCTAGCCCCTGATTGGGATAAATGACTTTATCACCAATCTTGAAGCAGTCCATGGGAGTTTATTATAATCAAACTATTATCTGGAGTCAAATCAATTTCTATAAGAATCCAGCCGAAATATTAGCTGTCTTTTTCAGCTGATTTTGCTGTCTAAGAAAAGCCTCCTTTGAACCATAACAAATTCCATGATAAAAAGGCTCAGGTTGGGTGGTGAAAAAGGGATTCATTCACTCTTTTTGAAAACATCCTTACTTTTGTGATGAGGGAAACATCTGACTAATTGAGAAATGCGGCGCCGGATCCCCTCCATCCGGAGCCCATGGTGGTGGGAGGGTCTTGGCGAGGATGGAGGGAGCCGGCGCTGTAACATTTTACACCTTCATAATTAACTGTCACAAAAAATGAGATGCTTCCCTCCTCCTTTTCAAGCTTGACAGAAAACAACAGGTTTATTAACATACTTTCTCTAACACTATAAACACAGAAAGAGAACAATGAAGAGAACTTTCCAGCCTAACAAGAGAAAGAGAAAAAAGAATCATGGCTTCTTAGTGCGCATGCGATCTAAGGGCGGCCAGCACGTCATCAAGAACCGACGAAAAAAAGGCAGAAAACGAATTGCAGGTTAATGCCTGAAACCTTTAGCCCTCTAGAGAGGATAAGAAAGAAAAAAGATTTTTTACATCTGTATAAGAAAGGCAAGCGTTACAGAGGCAAATACTTCAATCTCGTTTATCTCTCCAACGCTTCCGATTTTTCCAGAATGGCAGTCGTCGTCAGTAAAAAAGTCGGTAATGCCGTTAAAAGAAACAAAATCAAAAGATGGGTGAGAACTCTCTATCGAAGGAACAAGCCTTTGCTCGTAAATTCTTTTGATATCATCTTCATCGCTAAAAGGGAAATTCTCGAAGCCTCCTGGGCAAAGCTTCAAGATGACTACTTTGCCGCCCTAAAATCTATCGGACAGAGCAACTCGACACCATGAAAAAAATTGCTCTCTTCCTGATCAGAAGTTACCAGCTCCTCCTTTCCCCTGTGCTTGGTCGTAACTGCCGCTTCTATCCCACATGTTCTGACTACACCTACCAAGCCATAAAAAAATACGGATTCTTTAAGGGAATCTTCCTTGGGAGCAAGAGGCTTCTCAAATGTCATCCTTTCCATCCCGGTGGAGTGGATTTCTTACCTTAAAGAGGAAATAGATGGAAAAAAGAGTTTTAATCGCGATCATTCTCTCCTTTCTTGTCTTGGTGCTCTATCAGATCATCTTTATCAAGAAAAAACCCGTCCCCGAAATCCCTGCTGAGGGCATCGAAAAAATCGAGAAAAAAACAGAGCCGAAACCTTACCCGCTTGAGCCTCCGCCGACCTCTGGAGTCGCTACAGAGAAAAAGCAGGCTGATGAAGAGACGGCGGTCCAACCCATTTCAGCCCAGAACGAAGAACAGATCCTGGTCGATACTTCTCTGTATCAAGCCGTCTGGAGCAATAGAGGCGGAGTTTTGCAGAGCTGGAAGCTGAAAAAACACACGGACGAAAACAAAGAAGGCCTGGAGCTCATCTCCCGTCTTGCCCCGGATATCGAACTCTATCCTTTCACCTTGAGGACGGACGACCCAGTATTCGACAGCCAGATCAACAGCGCTCTCTACCAGCCCTCCAGCCTCAACCTCCAACTGGAAGGAGGTCGGACCGGAGAGCTCCGCCTTCAATTCTCCGATGCGCAGGGAAATCGAGTCGAAAAGATCCTGACTTTTCAGGATGGAAAATACGACTTTGATGTAGAGATAAACGTCTGGAAGCGCGGACAAAAAATCGAGCCCAGCCTCATCTGGGGACCTGGATTCGGCAACCCCTCTCCGGCTGAGCTGAAGAAGAGATTAGGCGGAGGGGGGAGCAACATCTTCATCTATCCTTCCCGAAAAGATTCCCGTCTGAGTGAGCAGAAATACCAGCTGGCAAAAAAATGGCAGGATCTGGTCAGTCAAAACAAGAACGTCTTCTTCTTTGTCCAGTGGGCGGCCTATGAAAACAACTACTTCGCCACTCTCTTCCTCACCCCCAGCCAGCAAGCCAGCGCGACCTTTTTGAGGGAAGGGCCTGAGGAAAATCCCTATTTTCTCCTCGCCGTCAGCCTCCCCCAGACAGTCTTCATCGGACCAAAGGAATTCGACACCCTGGTCGAGTTTGGCCATGATGCGAAAAAACTGATCAGGTTCGGGATGTTCGGGTTCATCTCTGAAATCCTTCTCAAAACCAGTAAATTCTTCTACGGAGTTGTCCCCAACTGGGGTCTGGCTATCATCCTCATCACCTTCATCATCAAAGTCCTCTTCTTTCCCCTGACCTACAGCAGCATGCGCTCCATGGCCAAAATGCAGGAGCTCCAGCCCAAAATCAAGGCCATCCGGGCCCGGTACAAAAAGGCCAAGACCGACATCGCCCAGCGCCGCAAGATGAATGAAGAAATCATGAAGATGTACCGGGAACAAGGCGTCAACCCGGCTGGAGGCTGCTTGCCCATGCTCATTCAGATCCCCGTGTTCTGGGGATTTTTCAGGCTTTTAATGGTGGCCATTGAGTTCAGGCACAGCCCCTTTATTTTCTGGATCAAAGACCTGTCCGCCAAAGATCCCTTCTACGTGACACCCATCCTGATGGGAATCACCCAGTACATCAGCCAAAAAATGACGCCCACCTCGGCTGACCCGGCCCAAGCAAGGATGATGCTTCTCATGCCCGTTGTTTTCACCTTTTTATTCATAAGCTTCCCCAGCGGCCTTGTCCTCTACTGGCTGACAAATAACGTCCTTCAGATCGGCCAGCAGTACATCATGAACCGCTTGAGGCAAAAGCAAAAGAGAGAATCTCATGGAAAAAGAAGAAAAAAATAACCAAGAGCAAGAATTCAAGGGGAAAAACCTGGAAGATGTCATAAGCCAAGCCGAGCATGTGCTCAAGCTGCCCCGCAGCAAATTCAATTATGAAATCGTTACCGAAAAAACCAAGCTCTTCGGCATAAAGGGGAAAGAGATTGTCATCCGAACCTGGCCGAAAAAAGAGCCGGAAGATGACCGGATCTCTCAATTCCTCAACAAGGTTCTCTCGCTTTTTCCCCTGGACATCAAGTACCAGATCAAAAGGAAAAACGACATAATTTACCTCATTTTTGATGGAGCTGACAATAATTTCCTCTTGCGGAAAGACGGAGCCCTGCTCATGGCTTTCCAGCATATCCTGAATAAGATCTCTTCCGAAAAAGTCCAGGCGGACTGCGAGTTCTACCGAAAAAGAAAAGAAAGGCGGATCAGGGAGTACGTGCAGCAGGTCGCAAACCATGTCCACGAGACAGGCAAGGATGAGATCCTGGACATGATGAATCCCTACGAAAGGCGAATCGTCCATATCGCCGTGAACCAGATCCCCGGGCTTACCACTGAAAGTATTGGCGAGGGATTTTTAAAGCGGGTCAAGATACTCCCTGCAAAGAACCAGGCTTAATAACTCATCGCAGCATTTCCGGGCCTATGAGTTCATCCTTTCCTCCATCCTTCTCTCCAGAAAAGCGGATTTATGTATCCGGCTGAAGCGTCATGAATTTAAATCTTTACTGTTTCCTTTCCAGGAATTAATATATATTTTATGCTTGAGGATACGATAGTCGCCATTTCTACACCTGTCGGCTGGGGGGGATTAGGCGTCGTGCGTCTCAGCGGTAAAAGATCTCTCCCTGTCGCCAAAAAAATATTCAGGCCCAAAAAGAAAGGAGCCAAGATCCCCGGACGCCGCCCCCTTCTGGGAAACCTGTTTGATTTTGAACAGAAGGAATTCTTTGAAGAAGCGTTCCTGACCTGGCATCCCCAGCCTCATACCTATACAAGAGAGGATATGGTCGAAATCAGCTGCCATGGCAGCCCGGTCATCCTCGAGCAGGTCGTCCGCCTGGCCATAAAGGCCGGCGCCAGGCATGCTCATCCTGGAGAATTCACTCTCCGAGCTTACTTGAACGGAAGGATCGACATTCTCCAGGCTGAAGCTGTTAACGACCTCATCCGGGCCGTATCCTACAAGCAAGCCAAAATATCATTCCATCAGCTCGAGGGCAGACTCTCCGGGCAGATATCATCTCTCAGGGATCAGGTCCTCCACCTTCTTTCTCAAATTGAAGCCCGCATCGAGTTCCCCGAGGAAAGGCTGCGGACTTCAACAGAACGGACAGCCAGGACGCTGGAAAACCTCATTCAATCCATAATAAAGCTCATCGACAGCTATGATCTGGGGAAAGCACTCACCGAGGGAATCACCCTGGCCATAACCGGTCTAGCAAACGTGGGGAAATCCACCCTCTTCAATTCCCTCCTTGAAAAGGACAGAGCCATAGTCACCCCTCATCCGGGCACAACCCGTGACTATTTAAGCGAAAAAATGGAGTTCAAGGACTCCGTTTTTACCCTGATCGATATGGCCGGATTGGGAAAGCCTCTTCATCCGGTAGAGAAGGAAGGGATAAAAAGAGGAAAAAGACTGGCATCCCAGGCTGATGGTATTCTCCTTCTTCTGGACATTTCCCGTAAAGAGAGCTCTGAGGATTTTAGGCTGATCGATATGTTCAAGGATAAAAAAACCATACTCCTTTTCAATAAAATTGACCTTCCTCAAAAAATGAACACGGAGGAGGTGAAAAATAGAGCGAAATCCATCTCGACTCTCGAGATATCAGCGCTGAAAGGAACGAACCTGGGTAAACTCAAAGCAACAATCCACGCGCTTTTTATCCCTGATCTGGAAAAGGACCAGGATATCATTTTCCATATGCGAGAAAAGCTCATCCTCGAAGAGATCCTCGCTTTCCTGGTCGAGGGGCAGCATCTCCTCGAGCAAGGCTATTCCGAAGAGGTCTATGTCGAAGAATTCCGAAAGACCATCCCTCTTATCGGACGTTTAACCGGCGAGATACGTTCAGATGACATCATTAACGATATCTTTAACCGGTTCTGCGTGGGAAAATAGGAAGAGATATGAAGTTCGTTGATGAATACGACGTGATCGTCATCGGAGCAGGGCACGCGGGCTGTGAAGCGGCTTATGCCACCAGCACCATGGGCATGAAAACCTGTCTGATTACCATCCATCTCGAGACAATCGCTCAAATGTCCTGCAACCCTGCCATCGGAGGACTGGCCAAAGGTCATCTCGTCCGGGAAATAGATGCCCTGGGAGGAATCATGGGTTTGCTGGCGGATGAAACCGGCATCCATTTCAGACTGCTGAATCGAAGCCGGGGCGGCGCAGTCCAGGCTCCCCGGGCCCAATCGGATAAAGCGCTCTACAGGCTGACCATGAAGAGCTGGCTGGAAGATGTCCCGAATCTAACCCTGTTCCAGGGGATTGTGACCGAGATCCTCATCAAGAATAAAAAAATCCAAGGTATTGCGACTCTGGAAGGGAACCGGCTGCTGGCCAAAGCGGTCATCCTCACACCGGGAACATTCCTCAACGGCCTGATCCACATCGGGCTTCACAGCTATCCTGCAGGGAGAGCCAACGAGCCGGCTTCCTTGGAGCTAGCCGAGAACCTGAAAAAAATTGGGCTGAGAACCTTCCGCTTGAAAACCGGAACCCCTATGAGACTGGACAAACACACCATAGAATGGGATAAGTTCACTCCTCAACCAGGAGACAAGGACCCTGTTGCCTTTTCCTTCCGGACTCAGAAAAAGCTGGAGAACAAGATTCTCTGTTATATCGGTTACACCACTCCAAAAACCCACAAGATAATCGGGAAATATCTGGATAAATCCCCCCTCTTCAGCGGTAAAATCACCGGTATCGGACCACGCTACTGCCCTTCCATCGAGGATAAGGTTGTCAAATTTCCCCATCACCAAAGACATCAATTCTTCCTCGAGCCTGAAGGGCTGGAAACGGCAGAAACCTATGTCAACGGCATCTCTTCCAGCCTTCCTCTCGAAGCCCAGAAAGAAATACTGAAGAGTATCCCTGGATTGGACCAGGCCAAAATACTCCGCCCTGCTTACGGCATCGAATATGACGCTGTCGTTCCCACCCAGCTTTGCCCTACCCTGGAAACACAAGCCATCCAGAATCTTTTCCTGGCAGGCCAGATCAACGGAACCTCTGGATACGAGGAGGCCGCGGCCCAGGGGCTGATGGCTGGCATAAACGCCGCCCTTAAAATAAAAAAGAAAAAACCGTTCACTCTCAGAAGGGATGAAGCTTACATCGGTGTTCTCATCGATGACCTCATCACCAAAGGGGTTGAGGAGCCCTACAGGCTTTTCACTTCCCGGGCAGAATACAGGCTTCTTCTTCGGATTGACAACCCCGATCAAAGACTGACTCCTTACGGATACAGACTCGGTCTGATCAGTGAGAAAGATTATGAATCCTTCCAGAATAAGCAAAAGAAGGTCCAGAAGGTCAAAAACCTCCTTCAAAAGGAAAAAATCAAGACGGAGAGCAGAGAAACCCTGTCTCTCTGGGAATTTGTAAAAAAACCTGAAGTGAAACTCCAAAATGTGATAGAATATAAAAAATTCCAGGTGAACCTATCGGACGAAGAAATGCGTCATGTGGAATCAGAAATAAAGTATGAGGGTTATTTAAAAAAGCAGGAAAAGGAAATTGCCCGAATCAGGAAAATCGACTCAGTGAAGATCCCGGAAAACACGGACTTCCGAAAAATCCCCGGCTTGACAAGGGAAGTGGCAGAGAAACTGGAGAAAGTCCGACCACGATCCATAGGCGAAGCGAAAAAAATCCCGGGAATGACGCCTGCAGCCACCGTCAACCTGCATATATTTCTGCGCATTCAGCAGAGAAAGGGCCCTCATCCAGAGGAATGTTCCACGTGGAACATCAAGGACTCATGAGCAAGATCATTGCCATTGCTAACCAGAAAGGCGGAGTTGGTAAAACAACCACAGCCGTCAACCTGGCTGCTGCCCTGGCCTTGACCAAAAGAAGAATTCTCATAGTCGATTTCGACCCGCAGGGAATGGCCACGATCGGACTGGGGAAATCAAAGGAAATCCAAAAGGGAATTTATCAGGCTCTTATGAACGGGCAGAGAATGATGGAGTGCATCCACCCCACCGAGATCAACAAATTGTATATCTGTCCCTGCTCTACTGAATTATCAGGCGCAGAGGCTGAGCTTTATTCTCAAGAGAAAAAAGAACAGAAATTACGAGATGCGCTGAGCCAGGTGAAGAACTTCTTTGACTTTATTTTCATCGACTGTCCACCCTCCCTTGGCTTTCTGACCATAAATGCGCTTACTGCCGCTGATTCAGTCCTCATCCCGATCCAGTGTGAGTTCTTCTGTATGGAAGGAATACCTGACCTCCTCCGCATGCTGGACGAGATCCGGTTGTATCTGAATCCCTCTTTGGCCATCGAAGGATTCCTTCTCACTATGTACGACGAACGGACAAACCTTTCCAAACAGGTGGCTCAGGAAGTCCAGGTCTCGCTCAAAGGTATCACTTACGAGGTCATCATTCCTCGAACCGTAAGACTGGCCGAGGCTCCCAGTTTTGGCAAACCGATCCAGCTTTACGCGAAAGATTCGAAAGGAGCCGCGGCATATACAAATCTAGCTTGGGAGATTCTAAGAAGATGACAAAGAAGGCTCTCGGAAAAGGTTTAAAGGCGTTTATCCCTGAAGAATACGGAATTCTGAAAGAAGAAAGGTATGCTGAGCTGGATATCGAAAAGCTCAAGCCCAGCTCGCTTCAGCCCAGGCTGAAGTTCAACGATGATTCCATCGACGAGCTCGCCAGCTCGATCAAGGAATCCGGGGTTCTCCAGCCCGTCCTTGTCGTCCCTGAAGGGAACCATTACACGATCATCGTCGGAGAACGGCGATGGCGGGCCGCTCAGAAAATCGGCCTCAAAAAGATCCCGTCCATCATCCGCAAAATGCCCAAAGCCCAACAGCTGGAGACCTCCCTGGTGGAGAACCTCCAGAGAGAAGACCTGAACCCGTTAGAGGTTGCCCTGGCCTACCAGAAACTCACTCAGGAGCTGAATTACACCCAACAGGAAATCGCTGACAAGGTCGGCAAAGACAGGGCCTCAGTGGCCAACTATCTCCGTCTTCTCAACCTTCCCAAGGAGATCCAGGATTATCTGGCAGAAGAGAAAATCTCGATGGGTCATGCCAGAGCCCTGCTTGCCCTTGAAAACACTAAGGCCCAGCTTTCCCTGGCCCGGCAGGTCGTCCAGAACCAGCTTTCTGTCCGTCAGGTTGAACAGACGATCCAGAAGCTCAAGCCGGGGCCCCAGGTCAAAAAACACCGTCCACCCGATCCTGACCTGATGGCTCTCCAGGAAGAGCTCATCCGACTCCTGGGAACAAAAGTCTCCATCTCAGGAAGCCAGAACAGAGGAGTCATTAAAATACATTATTTCTCTACGGACGAATTGAATCAAATCTATGAAAAAATAAAGGAGTGAACTCATGGAAGACAAAAAAAGAGAAATAGATGAACACAAAATAACGGGCTTTTTCGACAAGGACACTGATATTGAGGGAGCCCTGCAATTCAAAGGCTCGTTTCGCATCGACGGAAACTTCAAAGGCAAGATAAACTCTGATTCAACTCTCATTGTGGGTGAGAACGGCAAGATAGATGCGGACATCAAGATCGGCTACATCATCATCAACGGTGAAGTCAAAGGAACCATCCAGGCCCGTGAAAAGGTAGAAATCAGCGCCAGCGGACGCGTCATCGGGTCTGTTGTTGCTCCCAAGCTGGTTGTCGAGGAAGGAGCTTATCTGGAGACAAACTGTCAAACCTCTGACAAGCTCCCCCCTCAGAAGCCTGAAGAGCTTGAGGAGCCGGAAAAACCTGAAGAAGAAGCAGAGACGGAATACCAATCTTGAAATTAGCAACAGGAGTCATTCCAGCCCGCTATCGATCGGAAAGATTCCCTGGAAAAGCCCTCGCTCCCATTTTGGGGAAACCCATGATCCAAAGGGTTTATGAAGCCGCACGTACAGCAAAATATCTGGAACAGGTCATCCTGGCCACTGATGACGAGACCATATTTCAGGAAGCTCGGAATTTCGGGGCAGAAGTCCTCATGACTTCTCCTCACCACGTTTCTGGCACAGACAGGGTGGCAGAGGTCGCTGAAAGGACAAAAAACCAGATCATCATCAATATCCAGGGTGATGAGCCCCTGATCAGGGGAGAAGCCATAGATCAACTGGTGGAGGCTCTGCAGGATAAAGACATCCCCATGGCCACTCTGGCCGTGAGAGAAAGTGATCTGAGCCTCCTCGATGACAGCGGCGTGGTCAAGGTTGTCCCCGATAATAACGGCTTCGCCCTTTACTTTTCCCGCTCGCCTCTTCCTCATAAGGCATCCGAATCTTTCTGGCGCCATGTCGGGGTTTACGGCTACCAGAGGGATTTCCTCCTAAAGTTTTGTGCAATGCCTCCATCCAGGTTGGAGAAAATAGAAAAACTTGAACAGCTCAGGGCTCTGGAAAATGGCTTCAGGATAAAAATTATCGAGAGTCGTTTTTCCAGCTTGAGCGTTGATTTCCCTGAGGATATAATCAAGGTCGAAAAACTCTTAAAAGAGGCAAAGATATGACCAAGTTTATCTTCATCACTGGCGGTGTCCTTTCCGCGCTCGGCAAAGGAATCGCTGCCTCCTCTATCGGAGCGCTCCTGGAAAGCCACGGCTATAGAATAACCCTTCAGAAGTTCGACCCTTACCTCAACGTGGACCCGGGCACCATGAATCCCTACCAGCATGGAGAGGTCTACGTGACGGATGACGGAGCCGAAACTGACCTTGACTTAGGTCACTACGAGAGATTCACCTCCACCAGGACGACCAAGGCGCATAACTGGACAGCCGGCCAGATCTATGAAACGATCATCCGGAAGGAACGGAAAGGCGAATTCCTGGGAAAAACAGTCCAGGTCATCCCCCATGTCACCGATGAAATAAAAAAAGCCTTCTACGCCGCGGCTGACAAGAATGATATCGTGATCGTCGAAATCGGCGGCACAGTGGGAGATATCGAGAGCCAGCCGTTCCTCGAAGCCACAAGACAGATGAGGCTTGCCCTCGGTAATGAGGACACGCTTTTCATCCATCTCACACTGGTTCCCTTCCTCAAGACCTCAGGAGAGCTGAAAACCAAGCCCACCCAGCACAGCGTTCGTGAACCCAGGCCATCGGGATCCAGCCCGACATCATACTCTGCCGCACAGACAGAGAGCTCCAGCAGGACATCAAAGCCAAAATCTCGCTCTTTACCAATGTCCCTCTGGAAGCCGTTATCACCGCTAAAGATGTGGGCAATATCTACGAGATCCCTCTACTTTACGCCCAAGAAAACCTGGATAAGATCATCCTGAAACTCCTGAACCTTCCCCTGAAGCAGAGAAATCTCGCCCGCTGGACAGCCTTGGTGAACAGGATGCAAAATCCCCGCGATGAAGTCGATATTGCCCTGGTGGGAAAGTACGCTGGTCTTCAGGATTCTTACATGAGTCTCAACCAGGCTCTCTATCACGGAGGGATAGCCCACCATCTCAAAATCAACATTTTCTGGATAGAAGCAGAGACTCTCGAGACCCATAAACCCGAAAAAATCCTGGCGGATGCGGACGGGATTCTTGTCCCGGGCGGGTTTGGTATAAGGGGGATCGAAGGCAAGATCAAGGCTGTGACTTACGCCCGGAAACAGAAAGTCCCGTTTTTCGGCATCTGCCTGGGAATGCAGGCTGCAGCCATCGAATATGCCCGCAGCATTGTCAGCCTGAAGAATGCCAACAGCACAGAGTTCAACGCCAAAACGCCCCACAAAATATTCTTTAAGTGGAGGGAACTCAAAGGTGTCCAAGACCTGGGAGGCACGATGAGGCTGGGTGAGTACCTTTGTCTCCTGGAAAAGGGATCTTTTGCAGAAAAGGCGTACGGCAGTATCAACATCTCCGAGCGACACCGCCACCGCTATGAGTTCAACCCTGACTACGAAGATGTCCTGAGCCAGGCCGGACTCTTCATCTCCGGCAAAAACCCTGACCATGGCCTGGTAGAGATCGTAGAGATCAGAGATCATCCCTGGTTTTTAGGCTGTCAATTCCACCCTGAATTCAAATCCAAGCCACTGGCCCCTCATCCACTTTTTAAAGCCTTTATTGGAGCAAGCTATGCCTACCGTTGTCAAAGAGATAAAAATAAACGAAAAAGTTAAGATCGGCGGAACCCATCCTCTTTTCCTGATCGGGGGACCGTGCGTCATCGAAAGCCAGGACCACGCGACTTTTATGGCCAAGGAGATAAAAAAGACCTGCCAGGAGCTTGGAATTCCCTTTATTTTCAAAGCTTCATACGATAAGGCCAACCGTTCATCGCTATCCTCTTTTAGAGGGCCTGGGCTGGAAAAAGGAATGGAAATCCTCGAGTCCATTAAACATGAGGTCGGAGTGCCTGTTCTCTCTGATGTCCACGAAACCAGCCAGGTGGAGAAAGCTGCCCGTGTGCTGGATATCATCCAGATTCCGGCTCTCCTCTGCCGCCAGACTGATTTGATCGTGGAGGCAGCCAAAACCCAAAAAGCCCTCAACATCAAAAAGGGACAGTTTCTCTCCCCGAGCGAGATGAAAAACGTGTTGGAGAAAGCCCTCAGTCAGAACAATGAGAAGATAATCCTCACTGAGAGAGGTAATTCTTTTGGATACAATAACTTAATATTCGATATCCGCTCCATTCCGATCATGAAGGAATGGGGATTTCCGGTGGTTATCGATGCTTCTCACAGCGTCCAAAGACCCGGAGGAGAGGTGACCTCATCAGGAGGCGAGGCAGAATTCATCCCCTCCGTGGCCCGGGCAGGAGTCAGCGTGGGGGCGGATGGCGTTTTTATCGAAATCCACGACAACCCGCCTGAAGCATGCTCAGACAAATACAACTCGTTGAATATAAATAAATTACACAATCTTCTGCGGGTCTTGCTTCAGCTTAAAAAAGTCAGCGATGGGAATGAAAGCCCGCTTTAGGGTATAATAGGACACCATGACCAGAGAAGAGATCATCCGTATCGGAAAAAAAGTATTGAGCATAGAGGCAGATGCCGTCCAAACCCTGTCTTCACAGCTGGACGAAAACTTCGCCAGCGCTATCGAGCTCCTCTATAACACGAAATCCCGCGTCATCGTGACCGGCATGGGAAAATCCGGTCTCGTCGGCCGGAAAATCGCTGCCACCCTGTCCAGCTGCGGCACGCCAGCCATGTTCATCCATCCTGCCGAAGCCGGACACGGAGACCTGGGCATGATCGTCAAGGAAGACATCCTCATCGCCATCTCCTACAGCGGGGAAACAAGAGAGATCGTTGACCTTCTGGATTTTTTTAAAAGGGCTGGGTTAAAGCTCATCAGCATCACCGGTAATAAAAAATCAAAACTGGCTCGATACAGCGATATCGTCCTCGAGGCAAGAGTCGAAAAAGAAGCCGAGCCCAACGGGTTGGTTCCCACGGCGAGCTCCACGGCCGCCCTGGCCATGGGGGACGCCCTGGCCATCGCTTTGATGAAGCAAAAAGGGTTCGGAGAGAGTGATTTTGCGATCGTCCATCCCAAAGGCCAGGTAGGGAAAAAGCTTCTCAAGATTAATCAGCTGATGCGCAAAGGGAAGCAGATCGCCTCTGTCTCGATCAGCACTTCGATGCGGGGTGTCCTGGAGGAGATGAGCCAAAAGAAGCTGGGGATGACCTGCGTCGTGGACGGGGAGGGCAAGCTCGTTGGAATCATCACTGACGGTGACCTGCGGCGGAAGATTCAGGAATACGGAAAAAAATTCATCGAGAAGAAGGCTCAAGACTGCATGACTTCCAACCCCAAAACAATCAAAAAAGAGGAGCTGGCTACAACAGCTTTGAACATCATGGAGGAAAACAAGATCACCTCCCTGGTCATCAAGGATGGGCAGGGAAAGATCGAGGGGATCATTCACCTTCATGACCTATGGCGGACAGAGATGTTCTGATGAATGCGAAAGACAGAGCCCGGAAGGTCAAAATGATCATCATGGATGTGGACGGAACCCTTACTGACGGTTCCATCCTCGTCCTCCCTGATGGCGAAGAGCTCAAATCCTATAACGTGAAGGATGGCGCGGGAATCCTGCTCTCGCACCTGGCAGGGCTCAAGACGGGCATCATCACCGGAAAAACATCAAAATCTCTGGAAAAAAGAGCCGAGAAGTTGAAGATATTTGAAGTCTATCAGGGAATCTTAGATAAGAAGAAGGCTCTCGCCGAGATCCTGGAAAAAAACGAACTCAACCTGGAGGACATCGCCTATATTGGGGATGATATAGGGGACCTGGAAGTCCTCAGATCCGTGGGTCTGGCCGGAGCGGTCGCCGATGCCCATCCCGAGATCAAAAGGAACAGCCACTTTGTCTCCTCTAAACCCGGAGGCAAGGGCGCGGTCCGGGAATTTATCGAATTCATCCTCGAGGCCCAGGAAAAGTGGGAAGCCATAGAAGAAAACTTCAAAAAGCTGACCAAGCAGGACGATTTCAAGGTCTAAGACTGGCACAGAATCCGCGGTTCACCGGCGCCCCACAAAGAAGGCCTCAGATTTGTCTTTTCCGGAAGAATCGGGAGGGCTGAGAAGGAGCAGAGCAACCCAGGAAAAATAAAGGAATCCTCGTTTTTTCCCGATATTGTTCAGCGGAAGATAAACCGCAGGAGGAATAAGGTGAAAATCAACGCAGAAATATTCAGACAGTATGACATCAGGGGAGTAGTCGATAAAGACCTGACTCTCGAAACGGTCGAACTATTGGGAAAAGGGATCGGCACCTATTTCCGCACAAACGACAGAAAGGAAGTCGCGTTGGGAAGGGACTGCCGCCTCAGCTCCCCGCGTTTTTCCGAAGCGCTCTCCAAAGGCCTTCTCTCCACAGGCTGCCGGATCACTGACCTGGGCATCATTCCCACCCCTCTTCTCTACTTCACCATGTACACCAAAAACATGGAAGCCGGGGTTATCATCACCGGCTCTCACAATCCTCCGGATTATAACGGGTTCAAAATGATGGCGGGAAAGGAGACGCTTTACGGGGAAGCCATCCAGTACATCCTCAAGATCATCCAGGACGAAGAATTCGTCGAGGAAGAAGAGTCTTCTGTAAAAAAATACGACATCATTCTCGAGTATCAGGATTACATCCTGCAGAACATCAAGCTCGAAAAGAAGTTGAAAGTCATCGTCGACGCCGGCAACGGGACAGCCGGAGTCGTTGCTGTCCCCATTTTTCAAAAACTAGGCTGCGAAGTCATTCCTCTTTACTGTGAGATGGACG
>JAOUKO010000398.1 GCA_029882525.1 Candidatus Aminicenantota bacterium
ACTTCATCCCTCGTTTTCCTTTTTTGGGATCGGCGGGAAACATATGGCAGCCGAAGGGGTGGAGCTCCTGCACTCGGTTGAAGACCTTGGAGTGGTCGGGGGATTTGAGGTCATATCGCATCTTCCCCGGCTTAAAAAAATCTTCGATCGTGTCAGCAGAGAGGTCAGACACCGTAAGCCGGCAGCGGCGGTTCTTATCGACTCCCCTGATTTCAACCTCCGTCTGGCAAAAAAGATGAAAAAAATGTCCCTTCCGGTCCTTTACTATGTCAGTCCTACAGTCTGGGCCTGGCGAAAGAACAGACTGAAAACCATAAAAAAGACCGTTAAAAAAATGATGCTGATCTTCCCTTTCGAGGAAAAAATCTACGAGCAGGCCGGAATACCAGCCGTCTATGTCGGACATCCTCTCCTGGGAAAAATCGGAGCGTCGCTTTCCAGACAGGAATTCCTTGAGAAGCACGGCTTGAATCCAGACAAAAAGCTTATCACTGTTCTTCCTGGCAGTAGAAAAAGCGAACTGAAATATCATATGGAAGTCCTGCCTGAAGCTCTGAATCGTCTCCAAAAAGAACGGGATGCTCAATTCGTCCTTCTGCTTGCGGAAAGCCTTGACAGGGACCTGCTCTCCGTCTACATCCCTCTCCTGCCTGAGAAATTGAGAGTACTTGTTGAGGACCACTGCGAGGCGATCTCTTCAAGCGACCTTGTGCTATCTTCGTGCGGAACAGCCAACCTGGAGACAGCCCTGCTCGAAACGCCTCTCATCGCTTTTTACCGCATCTCGCCCATCTCCTATTCTTTGGGACGCTGGCTGGTCAAGATAGACGATTTCAGCATCGTGAACATCCTCGCTGGGAAAAGGATAATCCCGGAGCTGATCCAGAAGGATTTCACCGCCGAAAATATTCTGAATGAAGCAAACAGGATTTTCGATTCTGATGAGGCGAGAGCTAAAATGATAGGACACTTTAAAAGGATAAAAAAAATCCTCGGAAAAAAAGTCGCCTCACAGAACGCAGCCCTGGAACTTCAAAAACTGATATCTGGTTAACTGATTCCACTTCTCTTGACTCCTTCATCTAATATGTATATATTCTGTCAAATCGCTACTTTGTTTTGGGAAAAAGGAGTGCAATCTTGACTTACTACACAGCTTTTGAGGAGAGAAAATGTTGAAAAAGTCATCATTGTGTTTAATCCTCTTCGTCTCGATCCTGCTGACCACAGGCTGCGCTCTGGCCCCTCTCTCCAGCAGCTTCGAGGGAAGGTCGATAGGCAAAGGGAAGGTGGGATTGGACGTCGGAGGCGCCTCGATAGCTGGTTTTTATCCAACCTTTAAACTCACCTATGGCTTCGCCACCAAAATGGACGTCGGATTTCAGTATGAAGAATTCAGCATGGGCCTGTTTGGAAAATATTCATTCATAAATCGTCCTCATCAAGGTTTTTCACTCGCCGGCATCATCAGCGGAGGAGTGACCTCCAACGGAAATTACTTCTATATCGGGCCTGTCCTGAGCTATAAATCCAAAACATTCGAGCCTTATTTCGTGGCCAGGCTCAATGCTGTTCATTACAATGAGACCAAGATAAGTTCAGGGATAACGATCTCAGAAGGCAAGTATTCTTACCTTCAATTAACAGGAGGAAGCGATCTCTGGCTTTCGCCAAGGATCGGGCTCTGCCTGGAATTGAGTGCGTTTGCAGGAAGCACGGGTTCCACAGAGGTTGAGGGAGCCATCATCCACGGCGGTTTGAAGCTGCGATTCTAGGAGATGAAAAAGACTCGCGCCTGAAGCGCCAGGCTCCATCTGTTTCAGTGTATAATAAACTAACCCATTAAAAATGAAATTGAGTTAAAAAAATCCTTTTTCATTCTGTGTGAGTTTTGTGTGAGTAGTAAATGCATATATTCGAGAGGCGGAATAACAGGGAAATCGTCAAAGCGACATCGGATAATTTAGCTCTCCCCATCCTTTAAAACAAACTCAAGCCGGTCAAACATCTTCAGTTTATGCTCATCCACACTCCCCTCTTTTAGCTCCAGGACATATTTTGCCGGATATTCAGGAGAATAGGAAGGATATGGCGGTTTCTTACCCGGCGGGACATTCCGTTCGATATGAACAATCCTTTTATCCTTATCCAGCCAGAGAATATCTAAGGAAAATTTCATGTTTTTCATCCAAAAAGAATGAAAGCCCTCCTCCTCAAAAACAAAGATCATCCCCTGGTCAGGATTGATCTTCTCACGGAACATGAGTCCGAGTTGTCTTTCTTCATCCGTTACTGCCAGCTCGGCGGTAACAGCGAAGCCGTCGGGCAGGAAAATCTTGACGAACTTTTTTTCTCGAGTCTCCGCTGAACAGACAATCAGAGAAAATAGCAGGCAGAAAAAAAGAAGCCTGAACATCCTTTTTAAATCGTGAATTTTAATCGCCATTTTTACACCTGAACTTCCTTTTGATTTATTTAATGCGTTGAAATCAAGGGAACGAAACGAACAGGCAAAAGCTTCCTTTTCTTGAACTTTCTCTTCTCCCTGGTGATGAGCACCAATTCCTGGAATGCAGAGCCCACCGGGATCACCATTCTTCCCCCGATCTTAAGCTGTTCCTGTAAGGCTTGAGGCACTTG
>JAOUKO010000084.1 GCA_029882525.1 Candidatus Aminicenantota bacterium
ATTATCAGCTGGCTTGCTCCTTTCTTCGGGCTTTTGCTGGTCCTGGTCATATTTTCTTTGATGCCGGAGGTTCAGGATAAGTTCCTTCGAGTCTCGAACTTCAAGAGCGTTGCCACTCAATCGGTGATCGTTGCCCTGGGAGCTCTGGGGATGACCCTGATCATCATCAGCGGAGGCATCGATCTGTCCGCAGCCTCGAACATAGCCCTGTCCAGTGTCATCGTGGCCTTCGCCATAAATGCCGGTGTTCCGCCTGTCCTGGCCATGCTCTGCGGGATATTGACCGGAGGCCTGGTGGGATTTGTCAACGGCAGCCTCATCACTTCCTTGAGGCTGGTTCCCTTCATAGTCACCCTGGGGATGCTGGGCATTGCCAGGGGCATTGCCAAGTGGATCGCCGGCAATCAGAAGATCGATGCTCCTCTGACCTGGGTCAACGAGCTCATGGCCAGGCATCCCCGGCCCTCCTGGCTATTGATGGCGCCCGGAGTCTGGCTGATGATCATTCTGGCGGTGGTGATGGCTGTTATCCTTCGCTACACCGTTTTCGGTAGACACGTATTTGCCATCGGCTCGAACGAGGCCACGGCCCGACTCTGCGGTATCCGGACGAGCAGGACAAAGATCATCATCTATTCTGTTTCCGGGCTTTTCTGCGGGCTCAGCGGTGTGATGCAGTTTTCGAGGCTGACGGTCGGTGACCCCACCGTGGCTGTCGGCCTGGAACTGGACATCATCGCGGCTGTGGTCATCGGTGGAGGAAGCCTGAGCGGAGGGGAAGGGAGCATTCTCGGCTCCATGATCGGAGTCTTTATCATGTCCTTTCTAAGGAATGGGAGTACGATGATGGGCTGGCCCAACTACATCCAGGAGATCATCATCGGAGCGATCATCGTCGTGGCGGTAGCCCTGGACCAGCTCCGCCACCGCCGCGAATAAAGGCGACCCCTATAGGTTATAGGGAATTGAGGGCCTGCTCCAGGTCAGCTATGACATCATCCGGGTTTTCAGCCCCCACACAAAGCCGTATCATCTGCGGGGGGACATCGGCGCTGATCCTGGCCTCTTCACCTTGCTGCAGATGAGTGGAGATGGCCGGGATGGTGGCGATGCTCTTGATACGGCCCAGGTCTCCAGCCCTCATGATGAGCTTGAATCTGTCGAAGACTTTCCGCGCGTTTTGAGGAGGGCCGTCCACCCGAAAACTGAGCAGATGCCCGTAACGGTTGATTTCGCTGCCTTTTCCGTCATCAGAGTCGACAAGCTTCATGTATTTTTTGGCTAGAGAATGGTAGAAGAAACTTTCCAGCCCGAGATAATCGACCTGGTAAACACGAGGATGCTGACCAAGGAATTCCGCCACTTGTTCTGAATTCTGACTCAGCAGGTCCATCCTCGAGCGGAGCGTCCGCAAATCATTCAAGGCGAAGAGGGCGTTCATCGGAGAAGCAGAAGGCCCGGTGTCCCGGAAAGGGAGAAACTTGACGTACTCGGCAAAGCTTTCTTTAAAAAGGGGATTGTCGTTTTTTATCTTGGTGACGATAGGCTTTCTACTGATCAGCGCCCCGCCCATGGCCAGTCCGCTTGCGGTTATGGATTTCGTCAGAGAATGGATGACAATGTCTGTGCCGTAAGCTAAGGGGCGCATCAAGGCAGGGGTAGCGCAGGTGGAATCGATAATAAAGGGAATATTCCAGGAATGGGCGAGATCGGCCAGGGCCTTGACATCGCAGAACGAAAGCTGCGGGTTGCTGGGAGCTTCGGAGAAAACAAAGCGGGTGTTCTCGTCGATTTTCGACTCCCATTCCTCTAAGTCCTCGGGATGGTGAACCCAGCGCACTTCTATGCCTCTCTCCTGCATCTTTCTCACGGAAAAATGCTGGAAAGTGCCGCCGTAGATTTGGATGGAGGAGACGAAATTCATTTTTTCAGGCCCCTCCTTTTGTTTGACCAGAAAGCAATCCACAGCAAGCATCAAAGCAGACATTCCGGAAGCCGTGACCAGGCAGGAAGTATCGCAGCCGGTCTGATATCCTTCGAGCAAAGCCAGCACCCATTCTAGGTAATAGGTGGTCGGGTTGGCGAATCGGGTGTAGCACCAGGTCGGGATCAGATAGGCGAGGGCGGCTTCCATCTCGTCCGAGTCCCGATAGGCTTGAGCCGTGGAAAGGATGAGAGGCTCTATCACAGCCCCCTGATTCAAGCCTATGGCTTCCTCCACGGTGTAGAGCCCATGAACGGCAATGGTGTCAAATTTGAATTTTTTGATCCGTTCCAGGGACCTCTTTTTTTGGGCTAAGAGTTTCTCGGCTTCCTTGATGTATTTCTTCACACCCGGACTGAACTTCTGGTCATCACTCATGATTCCTCCGCTCTCAAGAGAGAATGCCTTATGTTTTTCTCTTTGGTTTGTATTTTTTGATAACAGAACTCAGCCTTTTGACTCCTTCGACGATTTCCTCTTTTGTGGGAAAGGAAAAGTTTATCCTCATCGAGTTGTATTTTTTATGCCCTTCCGGATAAAAAACTTCTCCTGGGACGAAAGCCACTTTCTCTTCGATGGCCATGTAGAAAAGATCGAGGGTGTTTATCTCCTCAGGCACTGTTATCCAGAGAAACAGTCCGCCTTCGGGTTTTGTCCACTTGACGCCCATATCTTCGGGAAAATTCTCTTCCATGGCCTCGAGGAAGAAATTCAATTTCTCGGAGTAATATTTTCTCGTATTCTGAAAATGAGTATCCAGGTCATACTCCTCAAGGAATGTTCTGCAGATATTCTGATTCAGTTTGGGTGTGTTGAGGATATTGGCTCCCTTTATGAAGGAGAACTTTTGAATGACTTCGGGAGGGCCGATGTTGAACCCGACTCGAATGCCGGGGCAGAGGATTTTGGAGAAAGTGTACAGACCGATCACATGGCCTTGGTTTTTATCCAAGGAATAAATAGAAGGGAGGTGCTTGCCCCTGTATCTCAGCTCTCGATAGGGGCTGTCTTCGACCACGGGAATCCCTAACTTTTTACCCAGTTCGAGCAGAGCGAGTCTTTTCTCGAGGCTTGTGGTGATCCCGGAGGGATTCTGAAAGTCAGGCACCACATAGATGAACTTTGGTTTTTTCCCTTTCTTATTCGTATAATCCTCGATTTCTGCCTCTAGCCCTTTCACATCTGTTCCGTCCTCTCTGATATCTTTGGCGACATATTGGGCGTTTTCGAGCTCAAAGGCAGCCAGGGCTCCTCCGAATGTGGGGAGGTCTATGACGATGGCGTCTTGTGGGTCGAGGAACAACCTCCCCACCAGGTCCAAGCCGTGCTGTCCGGAGGTGGTGATCATGATGTTTTCCGGCTCGATGTGGATGTTGTCTTTTTTGAGATAATTTCTAATGGCCGTCATCAGGGACTCTTCGCCCGGGATGGGAGTGTACTGGAGCACATGCATCCAATCCTCTTTGAGCGAAGTTTCTGTAGCCTTCCTCACTATATCCAGGGGGAAGACATCGCTGCTGGGCAGCCCCCCGGCAAAAGAGATGATGTCGGGAACGCTCAGGAATCTGAGCATTTTTCCGATGGCATAGCCTTCGAAAGTCTTCATTATGGTCGCGTATAATGATTCCATGGTTGTCCTCTGTATGATTTATTCAAATTTATTAAATTGGGGTCATTCCCCAATTCAATATGTTCTATGCCTTTTTAGCGGTGTAGCGCTGGGGATCTTCAAAGACATCTATGACGTGGACCAGGGTGAGAAAGGTGGCTGAATGCACTGCACCCTCAGGGATGTAGTACCAATCGCCTTTCCGGTATATCCGTGTCTCTTCCTCAATGGTGAGCTTCATCTCTCCGTCAACCACCAGACCCCATTGAGCGCAGTGGGAGTGGGGAGGAACTACGCCGACAGGCTCAATGTCAAAAAAAACTACCTGCCTGTTTTGACCCTGAAGAAGCCAGCCCCGTACGCCTTCAAGGGCGACATCGATCTCCGGGAGGTCTCTTATCATTTCAGGATAAGGAGTGCCTTCCCACTCCTTGCTTTGACTGTTCATTGTTATTCTTCCTTTCGATTCGAGATTAGACTCATTTATGAATATTGCCTGCACAATGCGTTCAGCAGCTAGAAAACGGCTTTGATGTATCCCCCGTCCACCTGGAGAGCTATGCCGGTTATGTAGCCTGCTCCTTCAGAAGCGAGGAAGGCCACAGCCTGGGCCAATTCCTCCGGTGTACCCAGCCTTCCTGCAGGAATCGCTTTCTCAATATTGCTGTAGAAGTCTTTGACCGTGCCTTTTCCGCTTTCTTTGAAGGATCTGGCCAGCTCATCCACTCTTTCTGTTTTCGTGTATCCAGGACAGACCGAGTTCACGGTGATGCCGAACGGAGCAAGCTGATTGGAAAGGGATTTGGAAAAGCCCAGGACTCCCGCCCTTGACGTGTTGGAGAGGATCAGGTTGTCGATCGGCTGCTTGGCTGAAACCGAAGTCATGTTGATGATCCTTCCCCATTTCTGCTTCTTCATGAAAGGCATGACTTCATAGCAGAGGTTGATCGTGCTCAAAAGGTTGAGCTCCAGGGCTTGATGATAGTCAGCGACTGTAAATTTATCCGCCATGCCCGAGGGAGGTCCTCCGGCATTGCAGACCAGGATATCAATCGTCCCGAATTCGTCGATCGCCTTCTTTACCAGCTGACTCACCTGATCTTTGTCGGTTACATCAGCCTTGATGGCTTTCACCACTCCTCCAGTCGCAGCGGCGATTTCATCCCTGGTTTGGAGCAGTCTGCTTTCGTCTCTGGCACAGATCAGGACCTTCGCGCCTTCTTGCGAGAGACGCAGGGCGATGGCTTTTCCCAGCCCTCTGCTCGAAGCGGCCACGAGAGCCACTCTATCCTTGATGCCTAAGTCCATTTTTCATCTTCCGGTGAAGAAGTCAGGTATCCGTTGTCCGTTTTTCTTACCTCTCGGCTCTTTTTGACGATCGGATGATATGCCCCGCGGCTTGCCGCGGGGAACCGATTGTCGGGGGATCCAAGGGGGTATGCCCCCTTGGTCGCAGGGCGTGGATTCATGCCCCGCCCGAGAAGGGGAGGCAGCGAGCGGAAGCGAGCGTTGGAAGGGGGAAGTCAGTTCCCCCTCCAAGTTGACTCTATGGAGCATAAAAAAAGTCATGTCGATCGCACGCTCTATAATGACAATAAAAAATGAAGACCCGAACCCATATTTTATCCTCTGCAGGAGACCTTGGCGAACCTCGTCTCATGACCTCTTTTCATGATCTCTTTGGCATCCTTGTCACACCGGATACACTTGTGGTAGATGACGTCACCGATCTTAGCTGCCAGCTCGTTTCTTTCCTCATCGGAGAGGAAATAGGCCTCCATGGTGTCATAGGGCCGGGACTCCCCGTCGCTTTCGTATTTTATGGTGACATTCCTTCCCGCATCAAGGACTTTGTGAGCGCTCTCGGTCCAGTTGAAGTCAGCCAGCCCTAAATCCGGGTTGATACGGAGGTGGGCGGCCAGAGAGATCGGCAGGCCTGAATCCTGAACCTCATCAAAGCACTGGATGAAGGTTTCAGCAGTGGCGGCGTTTCCGATGTTGATTTCATAGATGGGAGTTGTGCCGTTGTCTCGGAGATATTCCTTGAAGATATTGAGCAGCATCCGGAGCTGGATGAGGTTTTGAGTGGAGAGAAGCATGGATATTTTGAAGGAGAGATTGGGAATTTCTCGTGCGTAATAGCAGACGGCTACGATAGTTGACCAGCTCGGGTTGAGAAAGAAATTCGCACCGGTGGCCAGGGCAGCCCGGGTGATGCCGTCAAGGTAGACAAGATGATTATTGTTTCCGACCTCCACTCCACCCAGGTTACCAAAAGCTGTCCCCATATTCTTCAGGATGATTTGGCTTAATCCGTTTCCCAAGTCCCTCCTCTCGAATTTCTCGCCGGTGATTTCTTCTATTCTGCTGAATCTTTCTTCGGGAAGAGGAGTCCCCAAAAGATTGGTGGTGCAGAACTTGCTGGCTCCCAGGATGTTTTCAGCCATGGCGAGAATCGCCAGCAGGTCACCGCTGTAAACATAGTTTTCGGTCAAGCCCACGACCGATATCATCTCCGTCGGAAAAAGCACATCTCCGTTCTCCGCGATCCTTTTTATACAGTCAAACGTAGGCTTGGCGCCTTGGAATCCAGAGACCTGGGTGGTGCAGATTCCTTCCTTGGTGACGGAAACCTGGTTCTGTTCAATGAAATCCTCGACTTTGGCAAAACTTTGAACATGCTTTTCAGCCTTTTCCAGCATATCTCCGTATCCTTTTTCGGCCGCGATCCCTTTTCTCGTTTCGTAATTCCTCATCGATTCAATCTTCTCGGAAATCTCTTTTGGTCCTCCGTAGGAGTCCAGCAGGGCATCCATGGCCTTGAGATCCCTGTCGCTTAACAGTTTAAAGTGCATTTTCATCTCCTTATGAGTTGCTTTGATAATTGACGGTGAATGGCCAGCATATCGATAAGGATGGAATATCCGGTCTCGGTTCTGCCGGCTCCAGGCCCCTGGATCGTGACTTTGCCCAGCAGGTCCAGGTCAAAGGTGAGGGCGTTATTCGCCCCCATGACGCCGGCAAGCGGGTCAGAGAGCGGCAGTTTTTGGGGCGAGACGCCGGCTTCAATACCTCCGTTTTCTTTCCTGGTGGAAGCGATAAGCTTATACCTGTAGCCTTTCTTCTTCGCTTCCAGAATTTTTTCCTTGGAGAGTCCGGTGATCCCTTCCCTTTTAGCGTCAGAAGGACTGAGATTCCCGCCTAAAAGGACGTTGGAGAGGATGACGATTTTGGCCAGGGCATCGTATCCTTCCACATCTGCGGTCGGGTCAGCTTCCGCATATCCCAGATTTTGAGCGAGTTTAAGGGCGTCTTCGTAAGCCATATTCTCCTCTTCCATCTTGGTGAGGATGAAATTGGTGGTTCCATTGAGGATGCCCTTTATCTGCTTGATTGTGTTCCCGGCGAAACTGTTCTCGAAAAGGTTGAACACGGGTGTGCCGCTCATGACTGTTCCTTCGATCCTGAAAAACAGGTTGTTTTCCTGAGCCAGTTTTTTCAAGTCCTCATAAAAGAGGGCTGCTGGTCCTTTGTTGGAAGTGACCACATGTTTTCCTGTTTGGAGGGCTTTTTTGACATGGCTTGTGGCGGGCTCTGCTGTTTTGATGTCGGTATAAGTCAATTCAGCGATGATGTCCGCATCACATTTTTCGATGACTTCCAGGGCATCCATCCGTTCAGCATCATTGGGCTTCCCTTCCAGATAATCGCCGATTTTCTTTCCTTGCCCCAGGAGCCGGAGCAGCCTTTCTATGGCAATCCCTTCAGGAATGATGAGCGATCCTTTCAGCATGTCGCTAATGGCCACGACCTTGGCTTCAAAATCAAGCTTCTCTCTCAGGTACTCTTTCTTTTTCAGGAGTATTTCCAGGAGGCCCTGGCCCACTGTGCCGCAGCCGACAAGGCCTATTCTGTATTCCATTCTTTAGTCCTCCTTGTTATAGAATTCGGACTTCGATGTCTTTGAGACTGTGTGTAGGATGCAGAAGTGTAGCACGGAACAGGACACTCATATTAAAGTTGGAGAAAACAATTTGATTAGAGAATATATCACATTCATCAGAGAAAGTAAAAATACAATAAAGAAAGAGCATTAAGGGATGTTTTCGAGGTGGGGAAGAGTAGGGAAAGTCGCCTTTCCCTACTCTTGTATTGCTGAAGAAATAATTTCTCGTTGTCTACTTGATCTGTCCTGCTATCCACTCTGTGGTGACGCTCTTGGGTCTCTCGATGGACAGTCCAAGGGCTCTGCTCCAGATCAACTGGGAAAGAACCCCGATGGCACGGGACGCGCCGAAGAAGACCGTGTAGAAGTCGTATTCTTTTACGCCGTAGTGATAAAGCAGACATCCGGAGTGGGCGTCAACATTGGGCCACGGATTTTTGGCTTTGCCTTGTTCCTCCAGGATGGGGGGGACTACCTCGTAGAGAGCACTCACGACCTGAAAGATTTCATCATCGGGCATGTGTTTCAGAGCGAATTCTCTCTGAGCGGTGTACCTGGGGTCAGTTTTGCGGAGAACGGCGTGGCCGTATCCGGGAATGACCTGACCGGAATTCAGGGTTTCCCAGCAGAAGTCTTTCAGCTGTTCTTTGGTCGGAACGCCACCCAGCTTTTCCATCACGTCCATGACCCACCTGAGGACTTCCTGGTTGGCCAGTCCATGAAGTGGTCCGGCAAGGCCGTTCATCCCGGCCGAGAGGCAGTAGTAGGCATCGGAAAGGGCTGATCCGACGAGGTGAGTGGTGTGGGCTGAGACATTTCCACCCTCGTGGTCGCTGTGAATGACCAGGTAAAGCCGCATCAGCTCCTTAAAAGTCTCATCTTCGACTCCGATCATTTTAGCAAAGTTACCGCCCCAGTCGAGTTTCGGGTCAGCCGGAATGTGCTTGTCCTTCTTGTAGCTCCGGCGGTAGATGTACGATGCGAGAGCGGGGAGCTTGGCGAGAAGGTTCATCACATCCTCGTACATGGGATCCCAGTATTCCATCTTGCTCATTCCTTCTCTGTATTTTTGGGCGTAGATGGAATCTTTCTGAAGGGTCAGGATGCCGAGCGAGAACTGGGTCATGGGATGGGTATCTTTGGGGATGGCTTTGAGGACATCGATGAGGTACTTGGGAAGAGCGCCGCGCTTCTGCCATTCTGCGGTGATCTCTTTGACATCGTCCTCAGTGGGCAGGTCACCGGTGAGCAGGAGGTAGAAGATTCCTTCCGGAATAGGCTCTTCACCGCCCGGAGCCTTGGGGAGCTTTTCCTGCAGCTCGGGAATGGTGAAGCCGCGGAAACGGATTCCTTCCATAGGGTCAAGGGCTGATGTTTCCCAGACCATGCACTTGACACCGCGCATTCCTCCGTAAGCTTGAGCAATCGAGACATCGGAGATCTTGAGATCGCCATGTCCTTTGACGATCGAACCGACCTTTTCGCGCATCGGACCGAGCTTAGAAGCCAGTTTTTCCTTTAATGAAGACATTGAGAAAACCTCCTTATGGGTTTAAGAAAAGTGTTTCCTTTGAGAGAAGTCAAAATATATCATTGTCGTGTTACTCTGTCAATTTTTTTAAATAAACAATACATTTTTTTTGAATAAATCAGAGGGAGAAAGTGTATTCATGTATGAACTGTCTTTCTTGTTGACTTTTAACCTGTTAAATAGTTTATTATTGAGGACAATGCTTTTTGATTTTCATTTGAGGAGAGAGATATGGGAATTGCATTGATCGTTGTCATCGCCATTGTGGCTTTTATGATCATCTTAGTCATTGGTGTTTACAACGGCCTTATAACTTTGAGGAATCGGTGCGATAATGCCTGGGCCCAGGTGGATGTCCAGCTGAGGCGAAGGTACGACCTCATCCCGAACCTTGTCGAGACGGTCAAGGGCTATGCGAAACACGAAAGAGAGGTCTTCCAGAAGGTCACAGAAGCACGGGCCAAGGCCATAGACGCCGGAACAGTCAAAGAACAGGGAGGGGCGGAGAACATGCTCACCGGCGCTTTGAAATCGCTCTTTGCCGTTGTCGAGAATTATCCTGACCTCAAGGCCAACCAGAATTTTCTGATGCTCCAGGAGGAGCTGGCAGGAACAGAAGGGAAGATCGCCTATTCCCGGCAGTTCTACAACGATAACGTCATGAAGTTCAACCTCAAGCAGCAGGTTTTCCCCTCCAATATCATTGCCAACATGTTCAACTTCAAAGAGAAAGAATATTTTGAGATTGAAGAGCCGGAAGCCCGAAGGCCTGTTGAGGTGAAGTTCTGACCTGACGGTTCTCCGGACATGAGTCTCTGACTCCAAGCTTTTTATAATCCTGTATTGACCCCAGATGTACGAGCAAATCGCCAGCAACAAAAGAAAATCCTTTTTCCTCATCCTCTTCTTTCTTTGTTTGATCTTCGGCTTAGCCTGGCTTTTCGGCGAGTTGACCAACTGGGGTCCCCAGGGTTTGATCCTGGCTGTGGTCATCGCCGTGGCCATGACCTTCGGCAGCTATTACTCGAGCGATAAGATCGTCCTGGCCATAAGCCGGGCGAGACCGGTGGAGAAAAAGGATTACCCGTATCTCTACAATGTCGTGGAGGGATTGGCCATAGCCGCAGGATTGCCCAAGCCTCGCTGCTACATCATCGATGACACAGCGCCCAACGCCTTTGCCTCGGGCCGTAATCCGAAGAACTCAGTCATAGTGGTGACCAAAGGTCTGCTGGAAAAGCTGAACCGGGCCGAGCTGGAGGGTGTGATCGCCCATGAAATGGCGCACATCAAGAATTACGATATTCTCGTTCAGACGTTAGCCGTGGTCATGGTCGGAGTTGTCGCCCTGCTCAGCGACTGGATCCTCAGAAGCTTTCTCTGGGGAGGAGGAAGAAGGAGAAGCAGCAGCAAGAGCGGAGGAAACGTGGGCGCGATCATCGTCGTGGTGGGCTTGATCCTGGCCATATTTTCCCCTCT
>JAOUKO010000085.1 GCA_029882525.1 Candidatus Aminicenantota bacterium
CAGAAGAAGTCAAAGATATCGGTGAAGAGTTCAACGATGTATATAACGAGTTTCGCAGGAAGCATGAGTATCCCTTTGAAAACTTCGTTAAAATCGCCCTGAAGAAAGTCGACAGCGATGGGACCCACGATCTCAAGGCCGGCAAGCAAAGCCGCCAGAGCCGGGCAGGCACCGCCAATGCCCAGAATGATCTCTGCCAGGTGCTTATCGGCGAAGAGCCATTCCAGGATGATCCAGCTGACATCAACCTCTCCCAGGGAGTTCTGGACGGAATCCATGAGAGCCTCAAAATCAATCCTTCCCTCGAAGAAATCCTGGAGTCTTCTCTGCAGCTGGCTGGGGAGGTTCTCTTTGAGGCTCTCATAAAAGGCTTCCCTCATAGCCTCGAGCACAGCCTCCTGGATTGTGGCTGTGAGTTCGCTCCTCAAATCTTCAGCAGCATTGCGGAGGGCCTCCCTGATATCCGCTTTGGACCAATCTTCTTCCCAGAGGTCTAGGGCAAAGGTTGTCTTGGTGCCGTAGGTGACGGCGTTGAAAACCCTGCGGTCCTGCGTCCTGAATACCCGGGTTTCACCGTTGTTGACGTCCTCGTAAGTGCCGGTGACGCGGGAGGAAACAGTATAAAGATCGCCTCTGTGAAGCCGGTGCATTTGATCAGGGTCGTTAGGGTCATAGCGGGGAACGACAGAAGAGATGTGCCAGTAAGGCTCATCATCCGAACAGACGGTTCCGACAAAAGGAATCCAGACGCAGGTTCTCTCATTCTGGTCTTTGCAGTAGAACCAGTCGAGTCCGATTTCATATCTATAGTAATTGCGGACAAAATGTTCGCTGTTGAGGTCAGGGACCCAGGTCGAAGCCTCACGGAGCTTCTCAGCGACAGCCAGGTGGACGGCATTGGAAGAGACGTCAGCGACGCTGAATCCATGAGCCTGGACAAAGGTTCTCAATTCGTTCAGGTTGTCCTGGGTGGGGCTTAACTGCAATTTGCCGCTGATGGTTTCCAGCTGTTTCATCTCAAGCTGGCTGGGTGCTGCCTGGATTCTCTTGCTGATCCTGGGAGCTCCAGCGGCTTTCCATTGAAACTTCGGGCTCTCCGCAGAGAGAGACTTCCTGACCATCTGCCGGAGCTCGCTCTTATAGTCGGGCCGGACAGCAGAAAGCAGATCCCTGCCCAACTGCAGCTTTTCGATTCTCTGCCCTGGTCTGAGTTCAGCGTAATAAGGATGAAAATGCTGGCTCTTGACGGAGGGAGCGACGGCTTTGTAGGACTGAACCACTGACTGGAACCGGGGAGCGATATCCACCCTTCTGACCATCATCCGTCTCTGAGATCTCTCTTCCATCTTCTGGTAGACAAGCGGAATGGCGATCTTAGCCAAAGGATTCCGCTGGGTGATTTCTGCTATCCGTTTTTCCATCTTGGCTTTTGTCTGTTCAATCCTCTGCTCCTCAAGCTTCGCTTTGATCTCTTCGAGCTGCTGCGCTGTGAATCCCTCTGCTTCCAGGATTTCATAATGTTTCACTTTTATCGATTTATCTTTTTTTTCTTCGGGTGAAACAGGAGTGATGGCTTCTTTCTTTGTTTTGGGCGAAACAGGGGTGATTGTCTCTTTCTTTTCTGCGGGTGTGACAGCAGGGGAAATTTCAGCTTTCTCTGGATAGAAAATCTGCACTCTTCCCTGAGCTGTAGTCGTTGAGCTGAAATTCGCGACCGAGACTTTCCACCCACTGCCCAGAGAAAGGTGCTGGCTCGTCACGTTAAAAGACAGGCTCAGGGGGCTTGCTCCGTCTTTTCTTTCGTAGTACTGTGTCCGGCCTGGCCCGTTGAGGATCAGAGCAAGGGTCGAAGCGGTTCCGCTCCATTCCGCTTTTGCCTCGATCCTTCCTGGAGCTGTGACATCGAATTCTACAACCTCCCGGCTGCTTCCTGTCAGGTTAAAACTCCGGGTGATCGTCTTCTGCTGAGGAGTTGTGAGGCTTCTCCGTTGAAACGTTTTTTGCTCAAGAGGAACGAGAGAGGAAGGAGAAATCAGCAGAATGAAAAGAACCATAAGGCCAGCCACTGATATCGATCTTCGAATCCGCTCGGAAAAATATCTCCTCGTCAATCGTGTTTTTGAGAGAAAGGAAAATAAGTTCATTTTTTCCATTTTTCTCCTCCTGGGAATATTATTTTGAATGTGAATATGTAAAAATTCTTAAGCCAAACAGAAAGGCTATAAACGAATTTATTTTATCCCCTTCTTGGCGGTTTGTTCTCAAGACCAAAAAAATGTAACACAGGGCAAAATTGAATGTCAAATGCTTGAGCTGGAAAAGAGGTGGTGCCAAAATCGGATAACAGCAAGGAAATAAAATCTTTTCTTTTGAGACAGGTAGTAATATATAATATGCCCATGCTGATTTTATTTGTCGAAGATGACAAGAAAGTTGGCACCTTAGAACTCCTGCTGACTCCTGATGGTCATGTGATTTTTCATAAAAATAACAACTAAAGCATTCTGCATCGAAGGGAAAAATTATAATCAAGGAGGAAGGCATGAATAAACCCAATCCCAAATCCTACATAGGTCTGGTAATTATACTGGGGTCTGTGTGGGGCCTCTCCGAAGCTGCCCTGGGTATGGGACTGCGAACCTGTGCTTCCCATGTCTCAGGCTCCATAATGACAGGCGTCGCCCTCTTTTTCTTGGCCTCAGGCTGGATGGTTTCGAAAAGAGCCTTCGGAGTGTTCCTTATGGTCTTGATAGCTTCGCTTTTCAAAATGTTCGACGCTCTCCTTCTCTCCCTTCCGCTTAAACACGGAGCCATCGGCAATCCGATTTTTGCCTTTTTCATGGAAGCGGCCGCTTTTTTGATTTTTGTCTCGCTATTCAAAGAAAAGATGGCCAGAAAGCCTGCCGGACAAGCTCTTCTCGGCGGCCTGGGAGCCGTGGTGGCAGTGAACCTCTTTCCCCTGGTCAAGTATGCCACGGGTATTCCGGCGTGTGTGGTGCCAGGGACTGGCTACCCCCTTTCGCTTTATTATATCCACCTGGCAGTACTGTCATCTTTCGTTACCGTTCCTCTTGGCTTTTGGGTTGGAGCAAGAATCGAAGCCATTGAAACCAGTCTGATCAAAGGCCAGGCTAGGCGAAAGTTCAATACCATCCTTTCCCCCGCTGCGCTGATCATCTGTCTGGTTATTATCTCTCTTTTGCGCTTGACCTGAGCCGGGGATGTTTTTTTCTGCAGAGGAAACGCCATGGAGGAAAAAGAGAGACAAAAAAGGAGGAATGAATGAATAAGACGATCCGCTTTAAGCTCAACGGGCAATCGAAAAGCCTGACCGTTGACCGCAAGCGCATGCTTCTTTGGGTATTGCGCACAGATTTCAACCTCACGGGAGCCAAGTATGGCTGCGGTGAAGGCTTTTGCGGAGCATGCACTGTGCTGGTCAACAATGAAGCCGTGCGCTCCTGCCAGTTTCCCGTGGAGGATATCGATGGAAAAGAGGTCACTACCATAGAAGGCCTGACAAAAAATGGCAACCTGCACCCTCTCCAAGAGGCCTTCGTTAAACATGATGCCCTCCAATGCGGGTTCTGTACTCCGGGGATGATCCTCAACGCCTACAGCCTCCTCCTGAAAACCCCCAGTCCGACCCGCAAAGATATTATCGACGGAATGGAGGATAACCTGTGCCGCTGCGGAGCCCATACCCGGATCATCCAGGCCGTTCAAGCCGCAGCCGAGAAGATGAAGGGAGGGACAAGACAATGAAAAAACGCAATCCTCATGACATGGATTTCTATGATTTTGGCCCTGCTTTCCCTCTCAGCCGGCGGGAGTTTTTGAAATTGATGGGTGGCGGTATCGTCATCCTGTTCACTGTCGGAGACCCTTTTCTCTTAGAGGCGCAGCGACAGCGACTTCCCGATGACTTCAATGCCTTCCTCAGGATCGGCGAAGATGGCAGAGTTTCATGCTTTACGGGAAAAATCGAGATGGGCCAGGGCGTGATCACTTCGCTGGCCATGATGCTGGCCGATGAGCTCGAAGTCCCCCTGGATTCCGTGGATATGGTCATGGGAGACACCGACCTTTGTCCCTATGATATGGGGACCTGGGGATCGATGACCACCAGATTTTTCGGGCCTCCTTTGAGAGCGGCGGCAGCAGAGGCCCGGGCGGTTCTGATCGAGCTGGCAGCCGAACAGCTGCAGACTTCTCCTTCCGAGCTCAGAGTAGAGGCCGGGGTCGTATACCATACATCTCAAAAGCAGAAAAAGGTCACCTATGCTCAGCTCACTCAAGGGAAAAAGATCGCCCGGCGCCTGGGAAAGGAAGCGATTTTGGAGAAACCCACAGATTTCACGATCGTCGGGACTCCCGTACTGCGCAGGGACGCCGTAGACAAAGTCACCGGGAAGGCCAAGTATGCCGGAGACTATCGGGAGCCGGGCATGCTTTACGCCAGGATCCTGAGACCCCCTGCTCACGGCGCCAAGCGGATCAGTGTGGATACTTCCGGAGCCAAAAAGATAAAAGGCACACAGGTCATCGAGGATGGCGACCTCATTGCCGTTTTGCATGAGGACCCCGAATTGGCTGATGAAGCTTTAAAACAGATAAAAGCCAATTTTGAAAAACCGAAAGGCGGAACCGACGATAAAACGATCTTTGACCACCTTCTTAAAGTCGCCCCTGAAGGGGAAGTAGTATCCCAGGAAGGAGATTTAACGAAGGGAGAAGAGATCTCACAGACTGTGGTCGAGAAAACTTACCTTGACGGTTATGTGTCCCATGCGAGCATCGAAACCCATACGGCTCTGGCAAAGGTCGAAGGGGATAAGGCCACGATCCTGGCATCCACCCAATCTCCCTTCGGTATCAAGCAAGGAGCAACATCGGTTCTTGGTTTTCCTGATAAGAATATCCGCGTCATCACTCCCTTTGTGGGAGGAGGGTTCGGAGGAAAAGCCAGCGGCCAGCAAGCCATGGAAGCTGCCAGATTGGCGAAATTGAGCGGAAAGCCTGTCATGGTGGTCTGGACCCGCGCTGAAGAGTTTTTCTTCGACACGTTCCGTCCGGCTGCTGTGGTCAAAATCAAAGCCGGGATCAACGGCTCAAGTCAAATCGCTCTCTGGGACTACAGCGTCTACTTCGCCGGAGAGAGAGGCTCCCAGCACTTCTACGATATACCTCACCACCGCACCAAGAGCCATGGCGGAGGATGGAGAGGAACCCCCGGCTCTCACCCGTTCGGAACAGGCCCCTGGCGCGCTCCCGCCAATAACACCAACACCTTCGCCAGAGAATCCCACGTCGACGCCCTGGCAGCAGCAGCGGGAATCGACCCTCTGGAATTTCGCTTGAAAAACCTGAAAGACAAGAGGATGATCCGGGTTCTTCAAACCGCTGCTGAAAAATTCGGCTGGACTGCAGCCAAGATTCCCAGCGGCCGTGGCTGCGGAATCTCTTTAGGAATTGATTCCGGAACCTATGTGGCCCACATAGCAGAGGTGGAAGTCGATAAGAAAACCGGCCGTGTGGAGGTGAAGCGTGTCGTTTGCGCGCAGGACATGGGATTATCCATCAACCCTGAGGGAGCCAAAATTCAGATGGAAGGCTGTATCACTATGGGCCTGGGGTACGCCCTCAAAGAGGACGTTCATTTCAAGGATGGGGAGATTTTCGACCTGAATTTCGACACCTATGAAATCCCCAGATTTTCCTGGCTTCCCAGGATCGAGACATTCCTGATCGAGGACAGAAACGCCGCCCCCCAGGGAGGCGGTGAACCTGCAGTCATCTGCATGGGCGGTGTAATCTCCAATGCCATCTTCGACGCCACAGGTGCCCGAATGCTCCAGCTCCCGATGACGCCGGAACGCATACTCAAATCACTGTCAGAAAAATGACCTTTCGTCATGCTCACACTGGAACATATACAGGGTTGAGATCAAGCCTTCTTATACCGTAGGTACAATAAGACCAAGCTGACCGCCATCAACAGAGTAGAGGGAAAGGCTGAACCTACACCTAACGGAGAGATGGCGACAAGAAAGATGATTCCGCCCAAAATTCCCAGTAAAAAGAGGGCCCTTTTCATAAACAGGATCCTCTTCAGGAAGATAGGTTGAATAATAAATAAACTTCTTCTTAGTTCAGGAGGATAGAACAGCGGTGTTTTATCTCAGAAAATTCTAACTTCGCCGTTCTGAAACGACTAATCTTCTTGAATATTGATTTTAGCAAAAGTTGGCATAAGGGCATGAAAAAAACGATTCTATTACTCACGGCTATTTGTGTTTTCAATCTGTCCATCCCTGCTCAATATCTCGAGTCCAAAAAGGCTAAATTCATAGATGCCAAGCCCGGGGAATGCTGGCGAATTAACGATGATTGGACCCGGATATATGACAAGGTAGAATCCAGCTACAATGATTTCCGATATATCTTCCGCAATAAATACAGCCTGACCTGGCATGATATTGAGCATACAAAAGCCTTAATAGATAAATATAAACACGTTTTCGTTTTAGAGACGACAGGCTATGTCGAGCGTTGGAAATATGTCAAATACGGAAAGATCAGCAATGGGAATATATGTATAAAATACGGCTGGATTCTGGCGACTACAGTAGAGGATGCAGATAAAAAATAAAATCAGCACGAAGAAAATCCCGTCTTTGGGGAATATGCTGTAATTCAAACCCTCCGGATTGCTGAAGACACCGAAAGAATGCAGGCTGAAAATCATAAATTGCGAACTCGACTGTCCTCTAACGTATTAATATACATTCCCAGAGTTATATAACCCTAAGGAAAGGTTCTTTATGATTGTCGTTGTTTCCAGGAGGAATCTTCTGCGTAAATCGTCTTGACTGTCTCCAGGGCTGTTGGCGATAGCAGGTCTTCTATAAACATTGACTCCTGATGAAGGCGCTCCGGAGACGCTCACAAAAGGATTTTCTGTTCTTCCCAGAACCCATATCCGAACCATCCTGATCCTGGTTATTAAATTCATTTTTGCCTGTTTTGTAGCCTCATCATCCAACGGATCTATGGTCCAGTTGCTGTTATCCCAATCTCTAGGCAAATCTGTGAGTCCATCGTAATCAAAATCTCCGATATACTGGAATTGTAAATTTTCGATGTTCAGACCTATCGCCATATGCACGACATTCCCGCTTTCGTCTATATTTGTTGAATAGAGAGTGTGTGGAATACCTAAATATCCATCCTGCCCTGCAGTAAGGTTTAAATCCGGATAGTCTCCCGGGTTCCCTGTTGTATCAAGCCAAAATTGTCTTATCTGGGCGAATGTTATTATCGCATCGTTCCAGCAGTTCACCGCACAACCCGTGTCCATCAACCCACCTGGGGGATCAAGTGCAGATAGCCCTGGCGACATGGTGATTCTCTCACTGCCGGGAGTAAGAAGTCCAAAGACATTTGTTATTTGGCGAAGCGCAAAACAGCCCGGGCATTTTGTTGACATTATAAAGATAGGTCTGTCTACATAGCTTTCGACAGTGGTATAAGGATTATTATAAAATTCCCCACTGTATAAAGCAGCCGTGGCAGCTCCACCTCCGGCTCCACCCATATAAGTCTCAATTTTAAGCTTCAAAGGATCATCGAGATTTGCCATGATTTTTATGGAATCAGGCGACTCAGGAGAAGGGCCAAAGCCATCTGTTCCTTCTAGAAAATAACCGGCAAGCTGAGGTATCAAACCTACACCTGCAGATCTTATATCTCTCGAGACAAAAAACATGGCTGAACGAACATCATGCTGAATCGAGGCAAATTGTTGTTGGTCGACAGAGAGCTTATTGCTCTGCACATACAGGGCCAGCGTTGCCAGTACGACTAAAAGCATTATTGTCGCACCGATCAAAACTTCTATTAGGGTATAACCTCGTCTGGAATAAATTGAAGACTGAAGTTTCAGAATAGTATTTTTAGGTGTTTTCATGGAAAAAAACAATTTTGAGGAACTCCTCTTATTTTTAAATTTAAATCCCAGGCGAGAAAATTACAACACGGAATGAATGCTTACATAATACGTATATATAATACGTATTAAATTGGAAGGAAAATTACTGCTTAAAGTTCTCGGAGAAAAGAAGCTAGGTTTACATCCTGATTAGATATTTCCAGTTTATGCCTAATTTTCTGACGATGTTTTTCTACCGTCCGACAAGAAATATTTAAAATATTAGAAATATCTTTGTTTGTTAGGCCCCCTTTTATCATATTGCACACTTCAATTTCTCTGGCTGTTAGCTTAAGGCTAATTCTTGTTATTTTACTACCGAATGAAGAAGTTATTTCATCTATATAATGTTCAAGCAAATTAACATATTTAAGTCTATCCTTGCCCATTTTAAGCTTTTCTAAAATCGGAGATAATACTATATGTACATTAGTCTCTATGTCCTCTTTTATCCTTATTTTCTCAGCCTCAATCTGTGCTATGACTTCCCTCAGAGCTATATTCTTTTCTTCCAAAGCTGATTTCTGTTCCCGCAGCTTTGCCTCAGATTCTGCCAGTGCCATCTCTGCCTTTTTTCGCTCGGTAATATCCTGGGACGTTATGACAGCTCCCTCGGGAAAGGGAGCTATTGATATACTATGATATTTGTCTTCATATTTTTGTTCAGGAAATTCCTTTTTCCGGCCTGATCTGATACATTCCATCATCTCAGTGTACATATCGATCTCATATTCTACGGCATAGTCCCTGTACATCACGTCTCCGACATTAGGCCATATCTCTTCTGATTTTCTTTTTGCCAGGTTGGTCTTAACCACTCTTCCATCGCGATCAACAGCAATCGTTTCGATAGGATTGTACTGGAATAATGCAAAATTGAACTCTTCGCTTTCCCTTAATGCCTCCCCTGTCCGTCCGCGCTCGGAAATCTCAAGCTGTAGTTTTTTATTAATGTTTTCAAGCTCTGCGGTTCGAGCTTTAACTCGTCTTTCTAAATCTTCATAAGCCACATGCAATGCTTCTTCTACATGGCGGCGTTGCAGCGCTACTGATGCCTGTCTAATGAACGTCTCTATAATGCTTGGATCTCCAATTTCTGCTCCCTTGCGCATGAACACAACTGCGCTGGCAAACAATTTCCCTCTCCAAGAAAAGCCCATAGCATTTGCTTCACCCAGACATAAAAGCTTCTCAATCGCACTACAAGCCGGCTTTGGTATTGACCCAATTGAAAGCTCATAAAGGCCCCCGGGGACTTTCTCCAGCTTTCTGCTTGTGAGTCCTTTTCTGGCTTCGTCATTTATTGGTACCGACATTCCCACGGGACGCCTTCCCAGGATCTTAATCACATTATCCATGTGTTTCCCTATTCCCAAGATGGAACGGACACAGAACGTTTTAGATCCCTCATCAAAAGAATTCACTAGGACCATACAATCACCTACAAGCTCTTTTAGCTGTTTTGCTATGAATTGATAGATATCTTCTTCAAATGGAAGATCAACAAAGCCCAATGCTATTTTTGATAAAGACTTCAGATCACAGACATACCGCTTTTCTCTTTTGTCCGCCTTTTGATATTCAATCTCTTTTTTTCTCAATTCCGAAATTTTTCGGTGCAATTTTCTCAATTCTTCTGTTACTTGTTTTTTCGTCCTGTTTTTATCCTTCATCGTGTAGCTCATAAAACAGAAAAGGATTGCATATAATAATCGGGATAAATTGAGCAATTATTGCTTTTTCTAGTTCCATCAAAAAAATAATATCAAAGTGGTAAGAATTAGACAATCTTCTTATCAGATGAATTTAGTGGGTGATGTTTAACAATATTTTTCGTAGAAGTGGTGGTAAAAAGATGGAATGAAACTGTATTTGTCTAAATTAGCTTTCGTTTTTTGTCGACAACTCGCTCAGTCCTCTCTTTCAATCCAAAGAAGCCAGGGCTTTGGGGGATTTGGATTCAACTCGCCTCATTTTTTACTCAATCCCCCCTAGCCTTTCCATTATTCTAAGTTCCATAATTGAATCCATAGCTAGGCTATAACAAAATGTTACAATCCTGATGTCATTTGGGCGACTGGTTAGCCTACTGATGTCTTTTGAAAATTCTAATACTAGAGTATTCTCAAGCTTTTCTATACTGTCTCCATATAATGAGTTGCAGTTTTGGTATTTATTAACAAAATCGCTATACAAATCCATTAATGATTTACGATACTCGCTCATTTCAGTTGGTGGCTCTTTCATTAACGGAGACTCAAAAAGGTCTATCCATAAAATAGACCTGAAAGCTTTTTTATCGTCAGACTTTAAAACTCCGAAGGCAAATCTATCAACAACATAATAGAATAGGAAAACGAATTGAAAAAACATGGCTTTTCTTTCATGCCCTGATATTCTTTTTATGAGAAAAAATCTCTCTAATCGAGGGAAGATTTTTCGGTAATTTTTTTTAAACTTTCTTGCACACAAAACAGCATGTTCTAAGACATCTTTAGAAAAGACCGTTGCTACTTCAATT
>JAOUKO010000086.1 GCA_029882525.1 Candidatus Aminicenantota bacterium
CCTGAAGATATCCGAAGCCAGGAAGAAACTCGACTGGGAAAAACAGCAGAAAATCGCACTTGATCCCTATAAATTTAAGGATATTCGAAAGAAGAGAAAGTCAAAATCAAAGGCCTGTTCCATGTGTGGCGAATTCTGCGCCATGCAGATCGTGAGCGAATTTCTCAACTCCAGAGAAGAAAAGGCCGATGACTCCTGCTTCTAAGAATTTGCTCTTCGGCACAGCCGGAGTCCCCCAATCCACTTCTCCTCAATCCACGTTAGCCGCCATTCAAGAGATCTCCCAACTGGGACTCGACTGCCTGGAGATCGAGTTTGTCAAAGGCGTAAAAATGGGAAGCGACACCTGCCAGAAAATAAGAAAAAGAGCAGAAGAGCTCACTGTGAGCCTCAGCGTTCATGCGCCGTATTATGTGAACCTCAATTCAGCCGAGCAAGGGAAAAGGCTTTCCAGCCAGGAAAGGCTCTTGAGCTCAGCCAGGATGGCAGAGATGTGCGGGGCAAAGAGCGTGGTGTTTCACTGCGGCTATTACGGAAGATCCAGCCCTGAAGAGACCAATGACACCATTAAAAATGGACTCAAGGAAGTCATCTCCATCTTGAGATCAGAGAGGAATCCTGTCACTCTCAGGCCCGAGACCATGGGCAAGAAGACACAGTTCGGGTCGCTGGAGGAAATTCTGTTTCTCTGCCGGGATCTGGAGGAAATACTTCCCTGCATTGATTTCTCTCACATCCATGCCCGGGAAGGAAAAATGAACAGCTACAGCGAATTCAACAGGATCTTGAAGAAAATCGAGAAGAAACTGGGAAATGCAGCCATGAAGAATATGCATATTCATATCTCGGGTATTGAGTACGGTAATATAGGCGAAATAAAACACCTTCCTCTGAACGAATCCGATTTTCGCTTTGATGAATGGGTCCAGGCATTGAAAGATTACGGAGTTGAGGGAATGGTCATCTGCGAAAGCCCCAACCTGGAGCAGGATGCCCTGATGCTTAAAAAACTGTATGCAATCTCAAAATGAATAAGAAGGGTCGCATCTTAACATTCGACATTTCTGATAGAGCTAAATATTGACAGGAGCGAGAGAATGAAAGAATACAAACTATTGATAAAAGGAAAATGGGCAGAGTCGGAAGACAGCAGGGAGATCAATTCCCCTTTTGACCAGAGTCCTGTGGCCAGAGTGCATTTTGCCCAGACTGCCCAGATGGAGGAAGCGGTCACAGCCGCCCATGAGGCGTTCACCGAGACAAAAAGGCTCTCCAGCCATGAACGCTCCCATGCTCTGGAAAAAATCTCCTCGGAGATCGAGAGAAGAAAAGAAGAGCTGGCCAGGTCTATTACCCTCTCCTCCGGAAAGACGATCAAATCCTCCAGGATCGAGGTCGAGAGGGCTGTGAACACGTTCAAGATCGCCTCAGAAGAAGCGAAACGGATCGGCGGTGAGATGATTCCGCTCGACCTGAGCGCCCAGACAAAGGAGAGGTGGGGGCTGGTCAGGCGCTTTCCCCTAGGCGTTATTGGCGCCATAACTCCTTTCAATTTTCCCCTTAACCTCGTGGCTCATAAGGTTGCTCCTGCTCTTGCCTCCGGGAATTCGGTCGTGCTCCGGCCCGCTTCCCAGGTTTCCATCACCTCCCTACTCCTCGGGGAGATCATCAACGAAACCGACTATCCTGCCGGAGGAATCAACGTCGTCCCCTCAGGATACGAAGCAGCTGAGATCCTGCTCGATGATGAGCGGGTCAAGATGGTCACCTTCACCGGAAGCCCGGCCATCGGCTGGGAGCTCAAGAAGAAAGCGCATAAGAAAAAAGTCACGCTCGAACTCGGGGGGAATGCCGCTGTTGTCATCGAACCCGACGCCAACCTGGACTTTGCCCTGCCCAGAACGGTCCTGGGGGCTTACTCCTACTCCGGCCAGGTCTGTATATCCATCCAGAGAATTTTCCTCCATGAGAAGATCTACGACAGCTTCAGGGCTGAATTCATAAAAGCCACTCAAAACCTCAAGATGGGAGACCCGCTGGATGAAGAGACGGATGTCGGCCCCATGATCAACCTCGCCGCCGCTGAACAGACTGAAGAATGGGTCGCAGAGGCTGTGGAGAACGGCGCCCGGGTGATCGTCGGAGGAAAAAGAGACGGAGCGATGTTCGAGCCCACTATCCTGGAGAACGTCAAGCCCGAGCTCCGCATATCCTGGCTGGAAGCCTTCGCGCCAGTGGTGGTCATCTACCGCTACAAGGAATTCGAGGAAGCCCTCAAAGGAGTCAATTATTCGATCTACGGACTTCAGACCGGGATTTTCACCCGGGACCTGAATAAGGCTTTCCGGGCTTTTGAAGAGCTGGATGTGGGCGGAGTGATCATAAATGATATCCCGACCTTCCGCATCGATCATATGCCTTACGGCGGAGTGAAAGAGTCGGGCTTCGGGCGCGAAGGCTTGAAATACGCCATCGAAGAGATGACAGAGCTGAAACTGATGGCCCTCAACCTCAAAACCTAAATATTCCTTGACAGGGTTTGCCCCACATCCTAAACTAAATCCTAAATCATACCTTTATTAGCTTCATCTCAACCCGGAGGTATTTTATGAAAGTCATAAGCTTAGCTAAAGTCAGGGACACCATCAAAGACCTGGTCCAGAAAGCCAATTTTGAGCTCCAGGATGATGTCCTTGGCCTCATCAAAGAAATGGAGAAAAAAGAAGAATCGCCGGCAGGAAAAGAAGTCTTCAAACAGATACTTGACAACGCTCAGATCGCCGAAAATGAAAAGCTCGGTCTCTGTCAGGATACTGGCCTGGCTGTCTTTTTCGTGGAACTCGGAGAGGATGTCGAGCTGAAGAAAGATGAAGGGCTGGGAAGTTTGAGAGAAGCGATCACAGAAGGCACGCGGGCTGGTTATGAGGAAGGCTATCTCAGGAAATCTGTCGTCGAGGACCCCATCCGGAGAAAAAACACCGGCGACAACACTCCAGCCTATATTCACTGGGAGCTTGTCCCCGGCGATGCCTTCAAAGTGACGTTCGTCGCCAAAGGAGGAGGCGCAGAGAACATGAGCGCTATCCGGATGTTCGCCCCGGCTGCCGGGCAGCAAGGCATCGAAGATTTTGTCGTCGAGACAGCGGACAAAGGAGGCTCCAATCCCTGCCCGCCTATCGTCGTCGGCGTGGGGGTCGGAGGCAACTTCGAATACTCTGCTCTTCTGGCTAAAAAAGCGCTGCTGAGAAGGCCGCTGGGCTCACATAATCCTGATCCTTTCTACGCAGACATGGAGAAAAGGCTGCTGGAGAGGATCAATAACCTGGGGATCGGACCTCAAGGAATGGGAGGACGAATTACAGCGCTCGCTGTCCACGTTGAAGCCTTCCCCTGTCACATCGCCTCTATGCCGGCTGCGGTCAACATCCAGTGTCATTCTCACCGGGTTCTCGGCTTTGAGCTGTAAAGAGCGAGCAAAGAAGATACCTTTGTCCTTTTTAAACACAAAAGAGGAAAGCAATGATTGAAATCCGGTTTCACGGAAGAGGCGGCCAGGGAACTGTAGTCGCCTCCAAGATCCTGGCTGACGCCATCTCCAAAGAGGGAAATTACGTCCAGGCCTACCCTGAATTCGGAGTCGAGAGGCGAGGGGCTCCGGTTTTCGCCTTTATCCGCATAGACAACAAACCCATCTATGATAAGAGCAGGATTTATAGGCCTGACCACGTGGTCGTCGTTGACCCGACTCTTGTCGAAGCCATCGATGTCACAGAAGGTTTGAAAGAAGGGGGCATGATCATAATCAACACCGATAAAAAGCCAGAGGAGTTGAAATTTCCCGATAAATATAAAGTCGTGACCGTCAATGCCACTGGCGTCGCTGTCAAGCATAAGCTTGGAACCATGGCCGCTCCCATCGTCAACACCGCAATCGTGGGAGCAGTGGTCAAATTGCTGAAGCTGACCAAGCTAGAATCCGTGTTGGAAGCAGTGCGGGAAGGCGTCCCCACAAAGCCGGAGGAAAACGCATCCGCAGCCAAAGAGGCCTACGAAAAAGCATAACTAAGAGGATATTCATGAAAAAAGAGAAACAGGCAAAAGAAATTATTTTCAAGTCCGAGAAGGAAGTTCCCCTTATGCCAATGTCCGTGGGCAACATGCTCTGGAACAAGACTGGCGGCTGGCGGAACATCCGGCCTGTCATCGACCTCGAAAACTGCATTCAATGCGGCATCTGCTGGAAGTTCTGCCCTGATGTGGCCATCTCTATCGAGAATGAAAGGCCTGTAGTCGACTATGTCTACTGCAAGGGATGCGGACTCTGCGCTGAAGAGTGCCCGTCGAAATGCATTGCCATGGTGGAGGAAGAAAAATGAGAAAAGTGATTATGGGAAACCATGCCCTCTCCTACGGGGCAATGCTGGGACGGGCCCAGGTGATCGCCGCCTATCCGATCACTCCCCAGACTCAGGTGGTCGAGCTCCTCTCCGAGATGTGCGCGGATAAGATCCTGGATGCGAAGTTCATCAAAGTCGAATCCGAACATTCTGCCATGGCCGCCTGCCTCGGAGCATCTCTGGCTGGAGCCAGAACTTTCACAGCCACTTCATCTCAGGGACTCACGCTCATGCATGAGCTTCTCCATTGGGCATCAGGCGGGAGGCTTCCTGTGGTCATGGGAAACATCAACCGGGCTATGGCTCCTGGCTGGAGCATCTGGTCTGACCAGAATGACAGCCTGTCCCAAAGAGATACAGGCTGGATCCAGTTTTACTGCTCTAATAACCAGGAAGTCCTGGATACGGTGATTCAGGCATTCAAGGTCTCGGAAAAACTTCTCATCCCCAGCATGGTGATACTCGATGCCTTCACCCTGTCCCATACCTACGAAGTCGTAGACGTACCCAAGCAGGCGAAGGTGGACAAATTCCTGCCTCCTTTCAAGCCCGAGATCACGGTCACTCCTGATGACCCTCACGCCTTCGGTGGCCTCACCGGTCCGGAGCATTACTTTGAGCTGAGGTACAAGCTGCAAAAAGACATGGAGAAGGCGCCCGCCTTGATCGAGGAAACCGGAAAAGAATACGAAAAAATGTTCGGCCGTTACTTGGGCCAGGTGGAAGAGCATTGCTGTGATGATGCCGAGTTGATCCTGGTCACCTCTGGAACCATGGGCTCCACGGCCAGGGTCGCTGTGGATGCGCTCAGGGAGGAAGGAATCAAGGTCGGGAACCTGAGGATCAAGGTCTTCAGACCCTTCCCCTTCGAAAAGGTGCGGAATATTTTCAAAAACGCCAAGAAGGTCGCCGTCATCGACAGGAACATCTCCTACGGTCATCATGGGATGTTCTTTCAGGAGGTCAAATCCGCCATGTACGGCCATGACCACGACCTGCCCATATTCGGCTTCATCACCGGCTTAGGGGGAAGGGATATCACGCCTTCGACTTTCAGGGAAATCGCTGAATTGTCGTTAGAAAAAAACAAGCCGGAAGAAGAAATCATCTGGATAGGGGTGAATAGATGAGCCAAGAAAAAAAGGAAAAAAAGATGACGCTTTCGCTTCCTGAAGAAGAGCTTATGGGCTCCGGCCACCGCGCCTGTCAAGGGTGCGGGGCAGCGCTGGCCATGAGGTATGCCCTCAAAGCTCTGGGGGAAAAAACCGTCCTCTGCATCCCGGCCTGCTGCTGGTCAGTCATAGACGGTCCATTCCCCTATTCTTCACTCGATGTGCCCATCTATCACTGTGCTTTCGAAACCGCAGCCGTGTCCGCTTCAGGCGTTAAAGCCGGACTGGAAATGGTCGGAGATACAGAGACCACAGTGGTGGCCTGGGCCGGGGACGGCGGCACATTCGACATCGGCATCCAGGCCCTCTCCGGAGCTGCCGAGCGCAACGACGATATTCTATATGTTTGCTACGATAACGAAGCCTACATGAACACCGGCATCCAGAGAAGCTCAGCCACTCCCTACGGAGCCTGGACGACCACGACACCGGTCAAACATTTCAAGAACAGGCCGAAGAAAGATATGGAAGCGATAATGGCTGCTCACCGCATTCCGTATATTGCGACTGCCAGTGTGGGATACCCGGAAGACCTCTTCAAGAAAGTCAAAAAAGCCAAGGATATCGAGGGAACACGATTCCTTCATATCTATGCTCCCTGCCCTCCCGGATGGAGGAGCAGGTCCGAAGACACGGTCAAACTTTCCCGGATGGTTGTCCAGAACGCTATCTTCCCCCTCTATGAGATCGAATGGGGCGAGAAATACACCTTGAACATCAAACTCAGGGAAAAAAAGCCCGTTGATGATTATCTCCGGATGCAGGGACGATTTCGCCATTTGACTGAGAAGGAAATAGCCTACATCCAGGAAGAAGTGAATAGGAAGTGGGAACGGCTGCTCTCGCTCATGGACAGAAGCAATTAGACAGAGTTGAGGCCTCATTTTAAAGCTTTTTCAGGCGAAAAGCCCATTTAATAAACTGGGGACAGTCCCCAATTATTCAATGCTTATTCACGCCAAAAACCCAAGGATATATCATTGAATTTAATGGTTGCGTTGAACATCTTAAATTCCTATAATTACTATCTTATTTATAATCTCTCTTTTGGCCTGAAGTCAGGTCAAGCAGAAATGTTGAGCGATTCTCGAATGCAAAGGAGAATGGAATGAGAAAGACCGCCTGGTTGATAATCCCCTTCATCCTGTTCACTTCCGCCTGTGTCCAGGCAGAAAAGACGGAGAATTCAGCCGAATATCCTCAAGCTCCGGAGTTTACCCTTAAAGACCTTAACGGGAACCCAGTAACTCTCTCCAGCCTCAAAGGGAAAGTGGTTTTCCTGAACTTCTGGGCAACCTGGTGCGGTCCCTGCGTAAGGGAAATCCCTGATTTTATCGAAGCCTACAAAGAATATAAAGATAAGGGGATGGAGATCATCGGCATCTCCGTTGATGATGGAGGCTTAGCAAAAGTCCTGAAATTCGTGGAACAAAATGAAATCAACTATCCTGTTGTCATGTACACAACTCAATTTATCAGAGACTACATGCCCGGGAATGCGATTCCGGTGACCATCATCATCGACTCCCAGGGCAAAATAAGACATAAGAAAGTCGGCATCACGAACAAAGCCTATCTTGAGAACTGGTTCCTGAAGCTGATCGAAGAAAAGTAAGCCATGACAGGGACTGAAAACGTATCCATCCTGGTGGCCTTCACTGCGGGGCTCATCTCTTTCCTTTCCCCGTGTGTGCTTCCCCTGATCCCCTCTTACATGGCCTTCATAACCGGGATTTCCATCGAGGAACTTTCCTCGGAGAAAAACCTAAGGTATGTCCGGAAAAACGTCATCCTCAATTCCCTGATGTTCATCCTCGGCTTCTCCCTCGTCTTTATCGCCCTGGGAGCGTCAGCCACTTTCATCGGCACCTTCCTGTCCAGAAACATCCGTTACTTTGAGATCGGTGGTGGCATCCTGGTCATCATCCTGGGTATCCATTTTACAGGTCTTTTCAGGCTGAAATTCCTGGATAGAGAAAAGAAGATCCATCTGAAAAAGAAGCCGTTGGGTTTGATCGGGACAGGCCTCGTCGGCGTGGCTTTCGCGGTTGGCTGGACCCCCTGCGTGGGTCCGATCCTGGGAGCGATCCTGACGATGGCAGCCACCACCCAGGACATCTTAAAAGGCACAATCTTACTTGTCTTCTACTCTGCCGGGATGGGCATACCCTTTTTCCTCTCAGCCATCATCCTTCACAAATTCTTCGAGTACTTCAAGACTATCCGGAAATACTTCAAGGTTATCTCCATTATCGGGGGTGTTCTCCTGATCGCGGTCGGAGTGCTGCTCATATCCGGGTTTTTCTCCTCTCTCTCCGCTCTGCTGAACAGATAATCCCACTACCAGCGGTAGGCGGCTGCCGCCCAGGTAAAACCCGCTCCGAAGGCGACCATCAATATAATATCGCCTTTTTTCAGCTTCCCTTCTTCGTAGAGCTCGTGGACACTGATGGGGATAGAAGCCACTGAGACGTTGCCGTATTTATGGATGTTGGAATAGACTTTTTCCGGAGGGACCTTCAACCGCCTCCCTGTGGCCTCGATGATCCTGATATTAGCCTGGTGAGGGATGAGGTAAGCGATATCCTCCTTGGTTATACCTGCAGACTTCAAGGCCTCCGATGCCGCCTCCCCCATTCGCTTCACGGCGTGCTTAAAGACATCATTGCCCTTCATATGGATATAATGCAGATTCTGAGCGATCGTTTCGGGAGTAGTAGGAATTCTTGATCCGCCTCCTGGTAAAAAAAGCAGGTCTCCTAGACTTCCATCCGCTTTCCAGTAAGAAGAAAGCATTCCTGATTCGTCATGGCTCTCTTCAAGAACAGTTGCAGCACCCGCATCCCCGAAGAGAACGCATGTGTTCCGGTCTTTCATGTTCGTGATCTTGGTCAACACCTCTGCACCCACCAGGAGAATGCGCTTGTGTGCCCCGTTCAATATCAATCCTTCGGCCACGATCATCCCGTAGAGCCAACCCGTGCAGCCGGCCGAGAGGTCGAAGGCGGGAACGTATCCTGCCCCCAGACCCTTCTGCACCCAGCAGGCTGTGGAAGGAAAGATCGTATCCGGAGATGAAGTGGCAACCACGATCAGGTCGATGTCTTTGACCTTGAGTCCGGCATTTTGCAAAGCTATCCGCGATGCTTCTACAGCCAGGTCCGATGTAGCCTGGTCTTCAGAAACAACCCTTCTTTCTTTGATTCCAGTGCGGGTGGTGATCCACTCATCAGAGGTGTCCACCATTTTTTCCAGGTCGGCATTGGTCAAGACTTTGTCAGGAACGTAGAATCCCGTCCCGGTAATCTTTATCCGCCGCTTGTTTTTTCTAGCCATAATTCCTCTAAAAATATTACTCTATAGCACACTTACTTTCGATTTGCAAATAGTTTGGAAGACGGGTAAAATCGAAAAACCAGCATGAAAAGAAACATCTGCAGCAGTATTATTCTTATTTTCTTCATATTTTTTGCCTTTCTTCCCAAACTCTGCTGGCCTCAAATGACCGTAGGACAGTACGAGGATGAAGCTCCGCTGAGAACCTGGAACACCTTCGGCTTTTCTACTGCGCCGTCTCTCGCCAGGGGAGAGACTCGATTCACCCTGGCCTCTGATTGCTCGACTTCCCTCTCTAATCCGGCTCTCCTCACGGACCTTCCCAAATTCACGCTGACCTTGAACTCTTCGGTTGACACGGCTTCGTTATTCAAGTACTCAATCGTCAACACTGGAGTTCTCTACACCGACGGAAACAGCTCTCTCGGCTTTCTCGCTTTCGACTTTGCCGGCGCCTCGATGAGAATAAAGAATTGGACATTCGCTTTGAGCATAGCCCTTCTCGAAAATTACCTTCGGCCTGCGGTCGATTTGTCAGCTTATACTTCTACAGGAGATATCGCTCGCACTTTTATATTTGACCAGCAGGGCAACCTGAAAAACATCAACTTTTCTGTCGCTCGAAGGCTCTTTGGCAACCTCTCTGCGGGAATCGGCTTGAACTATGCCTATGGCTTCCTTGAAAAAAATTATGAAGATGATCAGGTCATCTTGAACTTCTCCATTACTGACAGAAAATATCATGAATTTGAGAGTTTTTATATCAACGGAGGCCTGGTGCTGGACCTGACACAAAAGATCAAAGTCGCCGCAGTATTCCGCACACCCTTTTTAAAAAAAGCGGACAGCGAAAGCCTCTACAGATATTATTCGCCCACTACAGATACAGAAATTAGAACTGAAGCTTCGGAGCTAAGCGAGTACAAACAGCCCTTGGTGGTTGGTCTGGGAGTGAGCTGCACATTCTCTTCAAAGCTCAGAGCGGCTTCTGACTTCACATTCTATGACTGGTCTGAATACAGCGTCGTTTATTTCGGAGAGGAGGGCGAGCAGGAAAGAGAATTCAAGGATATCATCAAGGTTGGAGCCGGACTCGAGTACCTCAGCTCCCTCAATATTTTCGGCCAGGAGGCGGAAGTCCCCTTCAGAGCAGGCGTCAGCTACGACCCTCAGCCTATGAAGGAACCCGATTCAGCCTACCTGTATTTCTCCCTCGGGACAGGTATTCACTGGAAAAAGATATTCCTGGACATGGGGATGCTGGTCGGAGGGGAGAGCGGCTCCGGGAATTCTCTCCGAGCAAAGAAAATGACTCTCTCTCTCAGTTTTAGGATATGAGCGATTAAAATGATAAAAATAAAAAACAGAAATCCTCTTGGATCCTTCGCTATACGTTTGAAAAACATTCTCTTAAAAAGCTGCATAAAAAAGATAGCCTTGATGGCTGTGCTTCTGTCTCTTTTCATCATCCCGCTCTGGACACAGGACTACTGGAATACGCATATCATCAGCATCGAGAAAAACCGGGCCACACTCTGCAGGCTCCGGGAAATGAACCTCGACTTCTTG
>JAOUKO010000087.1 GCA_029882525.1 Candidatus Aminicenantota bacterium
GCTGGTACAGGAAGCGAGCTATCTTAAAAGGGAGCTTGCGGAATCAGACCAGGGACGCCTCGAAAACCTCATCATCGATTTAGAGAGGGTTCTCCTCCAGATTGCCAACCTTGAATCACAGAACGACTTCGAAGCCATCGAGCTTGTAAAAGAGGGCGTTACCAGCCGGGGGATCCTGATGGAAATCAACCTCACCGACCTTCGCCGATCTATAAGACGAGGAAAGACTTCGATGTCCCCCGAACAGCCATCGCCAAAACCTCAGATTTTTTGATAAAGGAGTATAAAATGAATATAAAATACTTGCGTGCGACCGCGATAAGGATCGTCACTGTTTTTCTTTTTTCCGTAGCTGTCTTTTCTCCTGCATTGAGTGCAGCAACCGTTCAGGAGGAAGATGCCAAAGCTTATAAACAGGCTTACAGCCTCATACTCGAGGAAAAATGGGAAGAGGCACATAAGTCGCTGGAGAAATTTATTCAAAGCTACCGCCGCAGTGCCTGGATTGATAGTGCCCGGTTCTGGCAGTGCTATGCCCGGGAGAAACTGGAATATGCTCTTGAGGAAGTCTTCGACTGCTACCAGAACTTCATCAAAGCCTATCCCAAGAGTAAATGGGTTAATGATGCCAAGTCCAACATGGTTAGAATCGCTCATCGACTGGCAAGAGAAGGCAAGCCCGAGTACGAAGCCATCGTCAAATCCCTGAAAACAGATGAGGAGATAGAGATCAAGATGGCGGCTCTGTATGCCCTTGAGGACATGGGTGATAAGGAAGCCCTTGAGGCGGTCATAAGTCTCTACGACAGCACCACAGACACCAAGTTCCGAACCAGAATCATCTACATATTAGAGGATTTCGATTACCCTGAGGCCTTTGCCAAGGTGAAGGATATCGCGCTCAACGATCCTGATCCTACTCTTCGGCGAAGAGCTCTCGAAACTCTTGAGGATATGGACGGGAAAGATGTCGCTGAAATCTTGATAAAGGTTGCCCGCTCTGATCCTGATCCCCAGATGAAAAAAGTCGCAATTTCCGAGCTGGGAGACCTGGAAGATGTGAGAGCTATCCCTGTCCTCACTGACATTGCTATCAATGAACCCGATGTCAACCTGGCCAAAGCCGCTGTCTATGCTCTTGAGGACATCGGCGGCAGGGAAATGCTTCCGGCTTTGAAAAGAATCCTGAAAGAAGCCAGGCATTCCGAAGTGAAAAAAGCAGCTCTCTACGAACTGGAAGACCTGGACGACCCAGAAGTCATACCATTCCTCAAAGACGTAGCCATGAATGAGCCGGACCTTGAGATGCGCAAGTACGCTATCTATGCTTTAGGTGAGTTTGAGAACAGAGAAGCCCTTATGGCCCTTAAGGAAATTCTGCCGACTATCGATGACGTGGAGCTTCAGAAGGCAGTGGTTTACGCGGTTGAGGATTTTGAGGGGCCTGAGGCGGCCAAAATCCTTTATGACATCGCTATGAGCACAACAAATGAAGAACTGGCCAAAGCCGCGGTCTATGCGCTCGAGGACGTACTGGATGAGGATGACCCGACCATGCTCATCGATATCTACAGAAAATCCAAATTCCTCTCTGTCCGAAAAGCCGCTCTCTATACAATTGAAGATATGGCTGAAGAGGCTCCTGTCGGCCTTCTTGGAAAGATGCTCGACGAGGAAAAAGAGCCTGAGATGAGAAGGATGATCGTTCAAGTCATGGGTGATACAGAAAGCGATGAGGCAGTCCCGATCCTGGAGAAGGTCGCGATGGAAGACAAAGATAGAAAAGTCCGCATCGCAGCGATCGACGCCCTTGAAAATATCGGGACGGCTAAAGCCCGGGCGGCGCTGCTGAGAATCATCAAGAAGAAGGATTAGTACTAGGTCAAATAGGGAAGAGAGCCATGAGCTTCTCAAAAAAAATCATCATAACTGCTACCCTGGTCCTTTTGACCGCTGCCTTTCCCCTGTCGAGCTTCTCTCAGGTATCTCATCATCCCCATCCCACCGCTGACCTCATCGAGCGGTGGGACTGGGCTGTGCAGGAGGCGGGAAAGCTAAAGCTCAATAACGGCTTCTGGATCGGCTACAGCATCAAACGACTGATGTGGGAGCATCAATATATCTGTTCCACCGATGAACACACCATAACCAGTTCCCATTTTCCGAATTTTCTAAGGGGAGAGCCGCTTGAAAAAATCCTTTCCGGAAAAGTCACCTACACTCCGCTCTCTGATGAAGAAAAGGTCAAGCTCGAAGCGAGAAGAGCCCTGGACAACCTTGAGGATAGAGGCAAACCTCAACAGAAAGTCTGGAAAGACGTGGCCATTCTCATTAAGTTTAGCTCCAGTTCTTCAAGAATTCCAGAGACTTTTCGAGTTAGCAACTTGTATCTTCCGTTTGACCCCGAGGGACTTCCCATATTCTGGCTGGACAAAGCCGAAGACGCACATAGTATCTCCATCTTGAGTGATATCTATGAAAGCAAGAACAGTGAAAAGCTTAAGAAAAGAACCCTGACAGTTGTCGGGCTTCATGGAACCTCTGATCAGGCTGTTTCCTTTTTTGAAAAAGTGTTAAATAGCAAAGAACCGGATACTCTGAGGGCAGTGGCTGCCTTAGAGCTCGGAGACCAAGATCATGAGCGAGCCGTGAAGCTTCTCCATCAAGCTGCAGTAAAAGACCACTCCTCTGAAGTGCGAAGAAGGTCTGTCTACGGCTTAGAGGATATAGAATTGCCGAGCGCAGCCGATGCTCTCATAGACATTGCTCAAAACTGTAAAGAAGGGGAGATCCGCAAGAGAGCTATTGATTGCCTGGCGGACATAGCCTCAAAAAAGACTGCAGCAGCCCTCAAAGATATCGCCTATAAAGACGGTGACACGGATATTCAGAAGAGGGCTGTTTACGCTCTGGAGGATCTGCCTCGCAGTGAAGGAATTCCTTACCTCATCGATATTGCCAAGACACACCATAATCTGACCGTTCGTAAGGCAGCGATCTACTGCCTCGGAGACAGCGACGACTACCGCGCTCTCCAGGCCCTTATCGATATCATCAAAAAATAAAATCGGAGACATTAGCTAATTTTCTCACCTGACTCTCCAATTCTCACAGGTACAGCCATTTTCTGTTAATTCTTGAACAGGGGAGAGGTCATTCCATACTTATGCATCGGGAATATTTTTTGGTGAGATATGTATATCAATTGAGAGGAGTGATGCCATGAAAAAATCCTTTATGAGTGCGGCCAGAATGAAAAGACCTTTTCTGTTGGCTGTTATACTGTTTGTCGTTTTTGGCATAACTTACTCAGTAGAAGCGAAGGCTCTCAGCGGCAAGGAGTTATTAGATAAAATAAATTCGAGTGAAAAGTATGATAAAGATTATGCCTTAGGCTATATCACGGGAGTCTATTGTGTCTACATGGAAACATCCGTTCCCGACGAACAGAACATGAAGAGAATCATCAAAGTCGTTAAAAAATATTTTAAGAAAAATCGAGAAAGACTGAATCAACCGGCAGTGAAGTTACTCAAAGAAGCCTTTGATAAAGCATTTCTCGCCAAGAAGTAATAAAAAGGCATGAATACTAGTTCAATAACCTGGTAACACTTGTAGAATGTCATTGCCTATTCATACTTCAATGAATCTATAGGATTGGAAATGGCGGCTTTGATGGACTGGTAGCTGACTGTCAAGAAAGCGATCAACACAGCAAAAGCACCTGACAGCACGAACGGCCATATGCCAAGGCTGGCTCGGTAGGCGAAATTCTTCAACCACCTGAACATGAAATAATAAGCGACGGGCCAGGCGATGCAGTTGGCCAACAGCACCCATTTTGTGAACTGCCTGGAGAGCATGAGAACGATTCCTCCAACTGAGGCCCCAAGAACCTTGCGGATGCCGATTTCTTTGGTCCGGCTTTCTGCTGTAAACGAAGCCAGCCCCAACAGCCCCAGACAGGCGATGACCAGCCCCAGAAGAGTAAAGATTCCGAATACACTGCCGACTTGCTCGTCAGCCCGGTACTGCCGGTCAAAGTCCGTATCCAGAAAAAAGTACTCGAAAGGATGACCCGGCCACAATGCCTTCCAATGAGACCTAACAAAGGCCAGTGTATCCTTCAGGTCAGTGATGTCTATGGACAGGGTGATGTACCTGAAAATCCAGGGCAAAAACTCCATGACCAGAGGCTCGACCTGGCTTTGAAGCCCACGGTAATGGAAATCCTTGGTAACACCGATGACCGGATTCGTTCGGCCTCCATGTCCTGTGAGCAGACGCTTTCCGAGCGCCTCCTCAGGACTGCTCCAGCCAAAGGCTTTGACTGCCGCCTCGTTGATGAGAAAAGCTCCCATGAAGTCTGTCTTCATCTCTTTTTGAAAGGCTCGTCCAGCCACCATTTCGATTCCATAGTCAGGAATAAAATCATCATCAAAATACATATGAAACATTGACTGGTTTTTCGAATCATCTTCTCCGACAAGCCTGATGCTAAAATTGGAGACTCCCCGGCCCGGAACAGTGGAGGAAACCGTGATACCGGCTATAGAGGGGTGCTGGGAAAACATGTCTTTCACAGCTTCAAAGTTCTCCTGGATGTTGATCCCTCCCCGGAGAGGGAGAATGAGTTTCTGCTCTTTTTCGAAACCCAAATACTGGTTCTTCATAAATTTAAACTGTTTGTACATAGTCAGGGTCCCGATAATCAACACGACAGAAATGGAAAACTGGACCACAACAAGGACAGTCCGCATGGAAAGACCACGGGAGCCGGCACTTATGATTCCCTTAAGGGTAACAGCGGGCCTGAAGGAGGAAAGCACAAACGCGGGATAAAGGCCTGCGGCCAGTCCTGCGAGAAACGCTCCGCCTATCAATGAAAGCAGAACAACTGGATTTAAAAGAGCATCAAAGCTCAGGGATATTCCGGTCAACCTGTTCAAAAAGGGAACCGCGAACCTGGCAATGACCATAGCTAGCCCTAACGATAATAACGCCACCAGCAGTGATTCTCCGAGAAACTGGCCGATAAGCTGAAGCTTTTGCGCGCCCACTACCTTGCGTAACCCGACTTCTTTGGCCCTGTTCGCTGCCCGGGCGGTGGAGAGATTCATGAAATTCAGACAGGCAATGAGGAGAATAAAGAGGCCCACAAAAGAAAAAATAGTGATGTAGACAGGATTTCCTGGAGACTCGATCTCATAACGGATATGAGAGTGGAGGTGTATGCTGGACAGCGGCTGCAGGAAGTAATGATAAACAGTTCCCCAGCTTTCCAACTGCTCCCCCACATACTTATCGGCAAGACGGATGATTTGTGAAGAAAATTCTTCGACATTCACATTAGGCTTAAGCTTCAAATAGGTATAGAACATGGTCGAATACCAATTGGACATTTCATTCCAGTCTTTAAGCGTCTTTAAAGAAGCGATGAGATCATACCTGATATGCGTGTTTTCCGGAGAATCCGCCACAACTCCAGTTATCTCATATTGCAGTTGGTTGATTTCAAGAGTCTTTCCCAGTGGATCGACATTCCCAAAATACTTATGTGCTATTCTCTGCGAAATCACCAGAGTATTAGGCCGGGTCAGGGCTTCCTGAGGGTTTCCCTGGATAAACTGAAAAGTCAAAACATCCAGCAGTTCCTGGTCCGCATACATGAAACGGTCTTCATAAAAGAATGTTCCCTCCCGCCTGACCAATCGGGCGCTAGTCGGTATAGCCCGGGCAGCGTATTCAACCTGAGGATAATCGGCTTTCAATGTAGGAGCCACCATGGGTGAAATAGGGGCAAATATCCGGTTTGCGGTTTGGTTACGGATGTCCTGGACGATCCGATAGACCCTATCCCCGTCTTTATGGAATCTGTCATAGCTCAATTCATGGCGGATATAGATAAGGATGAGGAGACAGCAGGCCATGCCGATGGAAAACCCGGCGATGTTGAGGAAGGAATAACCTTTATGTTTCTGGAAATTTCGTAAAGCGATCTTTAAATAATTCTTTATCATTATCGACGGAAAAAATGATCTCTTATACCCTGGAAATAAGGATCATTTGCTCATTCTCTCATTTCTATTCAAATTGCATTTATATTAAAAGACGAACAAATCTCACAAAAGGTTGTCAGAGCTTTCATAGAAATCAAGGATTTTACAATTTTTTTTCAAAGCTCCTTTTCCTGATATTATCGAGACTTCTGAATTGTTACAGCATCATTTAGAAATAAATCTGAAACATATGTCTATTTCTTGGTTTCAAGTGCGATCCTTGATTTGAAGCGCGAAAATGAGTACTCTAGATTGGCGTATTCGAGAGTATTTATTGGAGGAGTTTTTAAATGGAGCGAACATTAACCCTGAATGGCCTGCGGTGGCCCCGGATCCTCAGCTTTATCTCAGGGATCGGGATGATGGCAGCTGCTTTCCTCACCATTAGGCACTTTTTTATCGCCAACTACCCCAAGAATATCTTCGAAGGTTCGTTCTGTGATATCAGTGCTTTTCTCAACTGCGACAGCTCAGCCTTTTCAGCTATCGCAACGATAATCGGGATTCCCCTTGGTTATTTCGGCCTGATCGTCGGAGCGCTTGTCGTTCTGGGAACGGTCTTCCCTTCAGAGAGCTTCGAGCGGACCAACGCTTTCATCTCCTTTTTCAATGTTTTGGGAGTCATCGTGCTCTTTGTCTACTCTGTGTTCTTCCTGGGAAGCTTGTGTCTATTCTGCGCTGGTTTCTATGCTTTCGCCATTTTGAGTTTTGTCCTTTTCTGGTTATACGGGGAAGGTCAAGACAAAGGCCGTTTATTCATCAAATTTTTTCAGCCATCGTTGAAGATTCTTGTGACCGCTTTTTTTATTACTGCCCTGGGAGCCTACGGGATGATCCAGTATCATCAAGCCAGAAAGGAAGCTCAAGCCGCCGTGGCCCTCCGGATCGTCAAGCAGTTTCGAGAGCTTCCCTTGGTCGGGAATCCAAGCTTTATCTCCCCCTACTGGACAGTCCGATCCACAGAATATTTCGAGGAGGCTCCAATTCAGGTCATTGAGTATGCAGACTTTCTCTGCTCGGACTGTTTGTTTCTCACCCAGCAGCTCGACAAACTTAAAGAGGAGTTTGCCGGGAAGATCAATGTCGTTTTCCAGTTTTTTCCATTAGAAGAAAAATGCAATACAGTAGTTGATAAGGATATTCACCCAGGAGCCTGCGAGCTGTCTTATATTGCCGCATACGACCCGGCGAAGTTCGTTGAAATCCATGACGAGATTTTCGCCAATTTTAACGACGCCCGAAATCCCGAATGGCGTCAAGAGCTGGCAAGAAGATACGGAGTGGAAGAGGGGCTCAGCGACCCGGCAACTCAGGACCTCATTCAAACCATCATCAACACCGGGATGGAATACGCAAAGACATCTGACCGCTATACCTACGGAATCCGCTCGACCCCAACCATGATCATCAACGGCCGGATGATCATCGGAACCCTTCCTTATGAACAAATGCGGGCGATATTTCAGGATCTGGTGGAAGAGTATGAAGGCAGAAAAGAATTCATCGAGCATTGGGTCCCCCCCCAAAGCCAGAAAAGTCAAACGATAACTTAAAGAATGGAAAATGATTGATACAGGCCTTAAAGATAAAGTCGTTTTGATCACCGGCGCTAACCATGGGATCGGTGCAGCGACTGCTTTGGCCTTTGCCAAAGAACACGCCAGGGTCTTCTTAAACTATCTCCATACGAACATTTTGCCGTAAACACACGCGCCGTCACCCTTTTAGTCAAAGAGTTTGCCCAAAGGCACATCGCCAGAAAGGCTACCTGGGGACGGGTCATCAACATCAGCACTGACGTTGCTTACGCCCATCCTTCCAATGTCTCCTATGGAGCCAGCAAATTCGCAGTGGAAAGTTACAGCAGGGCCGCCGCTTTTGAACTGGGACCTTACGGGATAACCGTCAATGTCATCTCGCCCGGCGCTGTTCAAACAGGCTGGATGAAGCCCAAACTGGAAAAAGAAATCGCTGCCAGTTATCCACTGAGAAGAATCGGACAGCCGGAAGATATCGCCAATGCCGTCATCTTTTTCGCCTCTGAGCAGGCAAACTGGATAACCGGGCAGGTGCTGCATGTGGGCGGCGGAAACAGAATGTGAGATGTGATTTTTATCAGTCACTTTCAATATAGACCTTCATAGAGCTTCACTTATTTATTTCCATTCTTCCTGAGCTTGTCATCCTAGTTCCAATCAAATAGAATAACTGTGATATTGTCAGCTTTAAGATTTTAAGATAAAGGGATGAATCATAATACAAAAAGCAAAACCAATGTTATTTCAATCGTAATATTATTTTCAGCCTTTTTCTTGTTTGTTTCCTGCGGCCAACAAAAAACTGAATGGAAAGGGACAGTTGAGGAAGAGAACGGAATCACAGTCGTTAAGAATCCGAAAGAGCCGATGTATGGAGAGGATGCAATTAGCCTTGAAGAAGAATTGTCCATAGGAAGCACTGAAGAAAGAGAAGAATACATGTTTGGCTACACAGTTTCTATTGCTGTTAATGACAATGGAGATATCTACATTTTGGATATACAGCAGAAGAATATCCGAGTTTTTGACAGGGACGGGAAATATCTAAAAACAATCGGAGGACGAGGACAAGGTCCAGGAGAAATGGAGATGCCCACACAAATCCAGATCACTTCCCAGAATGAACTTGCATCCTTTGACTTGCGCAGACGGAGTTTAGAGTATTTCTCTTTAGATGGAAAATTCCTGAGAAGAAACCCACTGATTCAAGTTGAAAGACCTACCCGGATTATTATAGATTCAAACGGCGATTTTATTTGTTATATGGGTATTATTGAGGAAAACCAACCTAAAGTCGCTTTGATGAAATTCAATTCAGATCAAGAAAAAGAATTCGTTATCACTAAGTTTGATCCCTTTAGTATGTCTGCTGATCCTTTTAGCCCGTATAAATATAGAATTCTAAGACCAGGTTTGCTATTTGATGTAGCTAAGGAAAATAATATTTTATGGGCAATTTCATCAGAATATGAGTTAAAAATTTTGAATTCAAAGGGGAAGACAACAAAAAAAATTGTGAAGGATTACGTTCCGGTTGAAATAACTGAAGATGATAAGAAAGAAATTATTTTTAACAGATATGGCACCGAAACACCACCTGCAGACAGAAATATCGTATTTCCCAAATATTTTTATCCTATAAGTGGAAATTCCACCATTGGAATTTCCACAGACGAAAAAGGGAATATTCTTGTCAGGACTTACGAAAAGGCGCCAGATAGCAGCGGTTATTATTATGATGTGTTTGATCCTGAGGGATATTATATTGCCAAAGTGCCTTTAAAGGCGGACCCAGACCTCCCGATAATCTGGAAAAAGAATAAGCTCTACACCATAGAAGTAGATGAAGAAGGGTATCAGACGGTCAAGAGATATAAGGTCACCTGGAAATATTAGAGTATTTGATCCGACTGGAAGCTTAAAACCTGAAAGCCCTGACTTTCCATTTTTGAAAAGAGACACTGAGCGGATTAACGCTTCATAAGAAAAGCAGGAACACATTTAGTTCGAATTACTCATATTAATCCTTTGCTGGGAAAATCTCTTGTCTTGTTCAAAAAATATGAAACTTAACGATCGGATGATATGCCCCGCGGCTTGCCGCGGGGAACCGATCGTCGGGGGATACAAGGGGGTATGCCCCTTTACCCTTAGAAATTTATTTTCAGGGGGTAAGTAATAGCCACAAGTATCCAAGCTTAGCCAAGTTTGACCCTAATTTTCAACTTATGTATTACTTATAAAGTTGAAAAATAAGGGAGAATCCCCTCTCATCTTATATAGTGGGAGGGGATTTCTTTTATAGTTTTTAACTATAACTAATTTATGACTTGACTGGTAGTCAAAAAGCAGGGTTCAATTCTCTCTCTCACTTAGTAACACGTATCCATAATTTGGCAAGTTTCAGCAAAATCTGGGATGTATTTGTGATGTGGGGAGAGGTTTGTCTTTTTCTGAATTGACACTCATATCATAAATTGATATTCTTTCTTCAATAAAATTAGCGTGTTGATGAATGGGCTTATAACTTATAGACAAAATTTTTTCTCTAGCAAGCCATATTTAGTTATTAGGTAACGCATAGCAATGCCTAGAGTCAGGAAAATTAAAAAAACTTTACCAAATAAGCAGAAGAATTACTATGTAGTCGATGCATCTTTTCTTGTTAAAAATTATATTCCAGTAGAAATAATTAATAATAAAAATGAAAAAAAAAGAATCGAAGATTGTCAGAAATGGTGGAGAGAAATCAATAAACAAGTAAGAAGAGGGCGTGCAAGGGTTTATATTCCTTCAGCATGCATCGCTGAATCTTTCAAAGTGCTTGCTCAATTAGCTTTTCACCCAAGCCATAAATGTTTTAAAAACACACAG
>JAOUKO010000089.1 GCA_029882525.1 Candidatus Aminicenantota bacterium
CAGCTCAAGAGAGCAAGCTGCGACCTGCCTCAAAGCCGCTGGGGTCCAGGCCGTCATCGCCAAGTCATTTGCCCGGATCTTCTTCCGGAATGCCATCAACCAGGGCCTGCCTGTCCTCCAATCTGCGGAGGCGGTGGACAGCCTTGAGAATGGAGAAGAGGTAGATATAGATTTTGCTTCAGGGAAAATAAAGACCGGAAAAGGAGTTTTCGTCTTTTCATCTTTTCCTGATTCCGTCTTGGGGATTCTCAAAGAAGGAGGGCTCATTCCTTATACCAAGAAAAGACTGAAGGAAAGTCTAAAGAGGAGGTGTTGATGCCCAAGTACAGGATCGCCGTGCTGCCTGGAGATGGAGTGGGCAAGGATGTCATGGAAGCCGCCATGATCGTGCTGGAGAAGACAGGCCTTGATGCCGAGTACATAAAGGGGGATATCGGCTGGGAATTCTGGTGCAGGGAGGGAAATCCCCTTCCGGACCGGACGATCGCAATGCTCAAGGAGACGGACGTCTGCCTGTTCGCCGCCATAACCTCCAAGCCGAAAGAGGATGCCCTCAATGAGATCGATCCATCGCTGAGGGATAAAGGATATTCCTATTTTAGCCCGATCGTCCGCTTGCGCCAGGAATTCGACCTCTACACCAACCTCAGGCCGTGCAAAGCCTATCCGGGAAATCCTTTGAATTACCGCGATGATATCGACCTGGTCATATTCAGGGAGAACACAGAAGGCATGTACGCCGGCGTGGAGTTCCATCCGCTGCCAGAAGAGGTCAGGAAGGCTCTTCTTGTTCATCCCAAGATGGCCAAATTCAGAGATGTCCCTCTCGAGGAGATCGCCTTCTCCACCAGGATCATGACCAGGAAAGCCTGTACCAGGATCGTGAGGCGAGCCTTCGAGTATGCCAGGAAGAAAAAGCGGCGCTCCGTGACCCTGGTGGAGAAGCCCAACGTGCTGCGGGAGACCGGAGGCTTTATCCTGGAAATAGCCCGGGAGATATCCGGGGAGTATCCTGACGTGGAGTTCAGGGAAGCGAACGTGGACGCCATGGCCATGTGGCTGGTCAAGAATCCTCAGGACTATGATGTCCTGGTGGCCGAGAATCTTTTCGGCGACATCATCTCCGACCTCTCCGCCCAGCTTGTCGGCGGATTGGGCTTTGCCTGCAGCGGCAACATCGGGGATGAGTATGCTGTGTTTGAGCCGACCCATGGGTCTGCGCCCAAATACACCGGGCTCTACAAGGTGAATCCAACGGCCATGCTCCTGGCGGCAAAGATGATGCTCGAATGGCTGGGTGAGGAAGAGATGGCCGGAATGTTGGAAGAGGCGATCGCGAAGGTCATCAGGGAAGGAAAGGTGAGGACTTATGACCTGGGCGGGGATTCGACCACGCTGGATGTGGCCCGGGAAGTGGCCTCAAAGCTCTGAGCGAAGGAGAAGAATGGGAAAAACGATAATCGAGAAGATCATCCGGAACCACACCGAGGATGAAGTCAGTCCGGGTCAGGTCGTCTGGATGGGCCTCGATGTGAGGTCTGCCCGGGATTTCGGCGGTCCGAACGTGGTCAAAAATTTCGAGCGGGAATACGGAAATTCTCCTGTGGCTGATATAAAAAAGACCTTTTTCACTTTTGACCTGTGCGTTCCGGCCTGCTCTCTCAAGTATGCCGATAACCAGCAGGTCTGCCGGGAATTCGCCAGGAAGCAGGGGATAAGGGTCTTTGATGTGGACAGCGGGATCGGCTCCCATGTTCTGATCGAAGAAGGCCTGGCTCAAGCTGGCACAACGGTTGTGGGAACGGACAGCCATCTGAATATCCTTGGCGCCATAGGCTGTTTTGGCCAGGGGATGGGGGATGTGGATATCACTTATGCTTTCAAGACAGGTAAGACCTGGTTCGAGGTGCCAAAGACGCTCAAGGTTTTGATCAAGGGAAGATTTTCCCTCCCCGCTACGGCCAAGGACCTGACTCTTTATATTCTCAAGGAACTGGGGACCAAGAAAGCCGCTCTGCAGGCCGTGGAGTTTTACGGCGAGGCTGTTCGAAAATTGACTCTTTCCGGCCGGATCACGCTCTGCAGCATGGTGACCGAGATGGCCGGGATCATCGGGTTTATCCCCGAGCATGATGATTCGCTGAGAGATGAGATAGAGAAGCTTACGGGTGCCGGGTTTTCCCCTGTCCATGCTGATAAGGGCTGTCTCTATTCGGGTCAGATAGAGTTCGATATCAACGGCCTCGTTCCCCAGGTGGCAGTCCCGTTTTCGCCGGACAACGTCCAGGATGTCTCCGAGCTCAAGGGAATCAGGATCGATACCGGGTTTATCGGCTCCTGCACGAACGGCCGCGCTGAGGACCTGGCTCTGGCTGCCCGGATACTCAAGGGAAAGAGGGTCAAACAAGGCGTCACCCTTAAAGTGGTTCCGGCGACCCGGCGAGTTTATGAGGAAATCCTGGAGAGAGGGATCCTCGAAGACCTTTTCCGAAGCGGTGCCATAATCAGCAGCCCGGGCTGCAGCGGCTGCGCGGAAGGACATATTGGCCTGACCGGAGAAGGCGAGGTCCAGGTCAGCACGGGAAACAGGAATTTCTCCGGAAAACAGGGGAAAGGGAAGACCTATCTGGCCAGCCCGGCTGTTGTCGCGGCTTCTTGTCTGGCCGGCCAGATACTGAGCCCCGAGGATTTATAAGATGGATGGATCTGTTGTCACCGGAAGGATCTGGGTTCTTTCAGACCAGAAAGGTAAGCTGATCGAGGACATCGATACCGACCAGATCTACCATAATGCCTTTCTTCACATCACTGAGATCTCTGAGATGGGGCAGCATGCGCTCAATAACCTGGAGGGCTGGAAGGATTTCCCCCAAAAAGCCCGGCCCGGAGACATAATCATAGCCGGCAGGAATTTCGGAGCGGGCTCCTCCCGGCAGCAGGCTGTGGACTGCTTTGTTTCCCTGAAGGTGGGGTTGGTCATTGCGCCCTCCTTCGGGGCCATATATTTCAGGAATGCCGTGAATTCGGGCTTTCCTATCCTGAATTGTGCGGAGCTTGAAGAGATGGTTGCTCAACGGATCCTTGAGACCGGGGATGAAGTCGAGATCAATTTTCAAACGGGCGAAGGGAAAAATATCAGCAAGGCTGACTCTTTTAAAGTTGAACCGATGAGCGCTGTCCAGTATGATATCTTTAAGGCCGGCGGCCTGTTCGAGTATGGAAAATTAGTCAGCTAAGCCTTATTTATAGAAATGATTATTCTGGCGGTGGACACCACGACTTTCTCCGGATCAGTCGCTCTCCTGGAGGATGGTCAGCTCTTGACCGAGATCAACCTCAGCCCCTCAGCCACTTACTCTGAACTTCTTCTGCCTGCGGTGGATTTTATCCTGAAGACCAATAAACTCGAAGTCAAAGACATGGACGGCTTTGCGGCGGCTGCTGGGCCTGGCTCGTTTACCGGGATCAGGATCGGGCTGAGCACGGTGAAGTCATTTTCCTATGCGTCAGGAAAGCCGGTGGCGCCCGTCTCGACTCTGGAAGCCCTGGCCTTCAAGCTGCGTCATTCCCAGGCTCATCTCTCCTGTCCTATCCTGGACGCGAAAAAAGGAGAGGTTTACGCGGCTCTGTTTGAATCGGTCGAAGGCAAGCTCAAGGTCGTTGTTTCCCAGGGGGTTTACGCTCCTGACCGGTTCCTGTCTCTCCTTCCTGCTCAGCGCATCATCACCTTCATCGGGAATGGGGTGGAGGTTTACAGGGATAAGATTTTTCGTTATTTTAAGGATAAAGCCAGGTTTTCTCCCCGGTCTCATTTCATAGCTCATGAAGTCGGGTTGATCGGTCAGGAGATCCTGAAGAAAAAGAAGGGAGTGAGCGCCGAGAAACTGGAGCCTCTCTATTTTCGGAAGTCTCAAGCGGAGGAAAAACATTAAAAGAGTCAAGATTCTCCCGGATTTCTTCATCATGAGGAGGATGGAGGAAGAGGACATCTCGAGCGTGGTCGAGATCGAGAGGCTTTCCTACCCGAATCCGTGGAGGGATATGACTTTCAGAGGAGAGATCTACAACCAGCCGGTGTCCTTTCCCTTTGTGATCGTCCATAAATATCAAAAAAGAATAATCGGCCACATCATCTTCTGGTGCATCAAGGAGCGGGCCCAGATCAATAACATCGCCATTCATCCTGATTTCAGGCGGATGGGAGTTGCCGAGGCGGTCATGCGTAAAGTCCTGGATCAAATCAAAAAAGCTGGAGCAGAGTTGGTGACCTTGGAGGTCAGGCCCTCCAACGTGGCCGCGCGCTCTTTATACGAGAAGCTGGGATTCGAGGTTCTCTGGGTCAGACAGAACTATTATTCCAACCCCAGAGAAGACGCTCTTATCATGGGCAAATTTCTCAGTCAGTAGTTCACCCTAACCAGGCATAAGCCTTTGGCCGGAGCAGTGGGGCTGGCCAGAGACCTCTTTTTTCTCCTGAACATCTCTTCGACCTGCTGCGGCGGCACTTTACCTTTTCCTATCTCCAGGAGCGTGCCCACCATGGTCCGGACCATGTATCTCAGGAATCCGTTGGCTTCAACTGTGTAGATGATCTCGTCCCCCTTCTGGCTGATTTCGGAGCGGGAGACTTTCCTCACCGGGTAGAGCAGGCGGTTGGATGAAAAGGCCGTGAAATCCGCCTCTCGGATGAAGAGAGATGCGGCCTCCTTCATCAGGAAGACGTTTAAAGGGGAAGGCCAGTGGAGGACATACCTGATAAGGAAAGGGCTGATGAGAGGGGAGTTGCATATCCTGTACCGGTAGACTTTTGAGCTGGCCGATTTTCTGGCGTGGAAGTCCGGATCGATTTTTGTTAGAGAGACAACCCGGACATCCTGGGGCAGGAGGGAGTTTAAAGCCCGGAAAAGTTCCTCATCGTCAAGGCTGAGCCTGGCCTTGAAGCTGGCGACCTGTCCTTGAGCGTGGACGCCGGCATCCGTACGGCCGGCGGCGGTGACATGAATTTTATTTTGAGTGATTTTAGCCAGGCAGTCTTCAAGGATGCCCTGGACCGTTCTTTTATCCGGCTGACGCTGCCAGCCGTGGAAATCCGTCCCGTCATAACTGAGCGTACACTTATAGTTCTGCATTTTCAATGAATCGGGGACTGTCACTCGATTTTCTGATAAAGCTGTGCTCGCAATCACAGCCGAGGATTTTAATTTTCTGATCATTGAGAATGCTTAGATGTTATTATTTAATGTCATCGCGGGTTTAGTGTCATTGCGAGTGTAGCGTGGCAATAAAAATAATACTCCCTTTTTCCTCGGAGTGGCTCGGTCATGAGGTCAGCGGAAAATAGTCTTTCAGCGCTTCAGCCACCGCTTCTTCTGGAGACTTAACCTTGATCACATTCTCGATGTCCCACGTCCCGATTCCGATGATTTTTTTCCCGTAGATGCATCCGTAGGCGATTTCGGTGAGGGTGCCATAGCGGCCGCTGATGGCGATGATCACATCTGAATTCATGGCCACGAGCGAGTTCCGTGCGTATCCCAGTCCTGTGGCTACGGGTATATCGACATAGACGTTCGCGTCGTCAGTGGAATTCCCGGGGAGGATACCCAGGGTCAGGCCGCCGGCCTCCTTTGCTCCCCGGCTGGCTGCCTCCATGACGCCGCTGAGCCCTCCGCAGACAAGGATCGCACCTTTCTCGGCGATCAGCTGGCCGATCCGGAAGGCGTTCTGCCGGGATTCCTTATCCGGCTGCGAGCCTCCGATAACCCCGATCCTTAGCTTTTTTCTCAATTCCATCTTAAATTTTTTTTCTCCTTCATAGGATATAACCTTATTAACACAGTGAGAATCTCATTTCAAACAGAATAACTTTACATTCATATGACAAAACATAATAGCCCCATTCGTCTTTTTCGATGACCGGAAATGCTGTTCAAGATCGCCAGCGCCTCTTTGCTCGGGATAGACGCCTATCTGGTGGAAGTGGAGGTTGATATCTCATTCGGGATTCCGGGATTCGTGACCGTGGGTTTGCCGGACGCGGCTGTGCGGGAGAGCAAAGAAAGAGTCAGAGCCGCATTGAAGAATTGCGGCTATGATTTCCCTTCCCGCAAGATCCTCATCAACCTGGCCCCTGCTGACCGAAGGAAAGAGGGATCAGCGTTCGACCTGCCCATCGCCCTTGGCCTACTTGCCCATCTGGACCTCTTTCGCCTTGAACGCCTGAATGATTATCTATTTCTGAGCGAGCTGGCCCTTGACGGCAGGCTCAAGCCCGCAAGAGGGATTCTCGCCTCAACAGTGCTGGCCAAAGAGGAGGGTTTTAAGGGGATAGTCGTTTCCAAAAAAAACGAGAAGGAGGCGGCTCTGGTCCAGGACATCGATGTTTTCGGGATGGAGAACCTGGTCCAGGTTGTCCAGCTGCTTAGCGGTACTGAAGGCATTTCGCCCTGTCAATATTCCTTTAAGGAGCTTTTACCCAGGGCGGGTTATGATGTGGATTTCCAGGAGATTCGCGGCCAGCAGCATGCGAAGCGAGCCGTTGAGGTGGCAGCGGCAGGTGGGCACAACGTGCTTCTGATTGGGCCTCCTGGCGCGGGAAAGACCATGATCTCCAGAAGATTGCCCACCATCCTGCCGCCCATGACTTTTAATGAGATTATCGAGGTGACGAGGGTTTACAGCGCCTCCGGTCTTTTAAATGACAAGGCCGCCGTAGCGGAAAGGCCTTTCCGCGCTCCCCATCATACGATTTCTGATGCGGGTTTGATCGGAGGAGGGCTTGTCCCCAGACCCGGTGAGGTCAGCCTGGCCCATCATGGGGTGCTGTTCCTGGACGAGCTTCCTGAATTTAAGAGGAAAGTCCTGGAAGATTTGAGACAGCCCGTTGAAGAGGGAAGGGTGACTGTCTCCCGCTCTTCCATGTCCGTGACTTTTCCCAGTTCTTTTATGCTGGTGTCGGCCATGAATCCCTGCGAGGATGCTTTTCGTGGCCTCTCTCCATCGGATTTTGACTGCACAGAGACCCAGAAGAGCCGCTATTATTCCAAGATATCCGGACCCTTACTCGACCGTATCGACATTCAGATCGAGGTGCCGCGGGTGGAATTCAAGGATATCGTCTCCAGAGACCAGGGGGAGAGTTCTGCCGAGATCAGAAAAAGAGTCGCCAGGGCCAGGAAGAGACAGCTTCAGAGATTAAGAGGGAGAAAAATCTACTGTAATTCCCAGATGGGGCCTAAAGAAGTGAAAAGTTTCTGCCAGGTGGGCGAGGAGGCAAAGGAGCTGCTAGAGATGGCTGTCAATCGTCTGGGGTTCAGTGCCAGGGCATATACGCGGGCTCTGAAGGTGGCGCGGACCATTGCGGACTTGAGCGGTGAGGAAAGAATCAACCCGGTTCATGTCTCTGAAGCCATCCAGTACCGCATGCTGGACAGGTATTTTTAAATGAGTTCCTCCATCCAGCAGTGTTCTGATTTTTAAATAACTTGGGTAAGCATCTTCTTCCTTGACAGTTAATTATGAAGGCATAATCTGTCACAGCGGCTGGTTCCCTTTCCTCCTCGCCAAGACCCTCCCACCCTCCTTCATGGGCTCCGGATGGAGGAGAACCGGCGCCGCACTTCTCGATTGGTCAAATGTTTCCCTCATCGCGGAAATAAAGATACTTCCAAAATCTGGATTTTTCTTGACATTGAATTTGAATTCCCTGTTAAATATTTATTCTGACCCGCATCTGGTCAGAAGAGATGCGTAAGGAAAGACATACGCCAGAGGATGAAAGGGAATTCCTGGTGATTTTGCCTTTGCCTGAAAATAAGGAGGACTCATGAAGAAACAAGGGGTTTTGGTCATGCCCAGAAGGGAATTTATAGCCTCTGTTCCGGCTTTTCTGATCGGGGGACGGCTGCTTGATATTTCCGAATCCTGGCCAGCCAGCGGCCAGAAGCAGGGAGAAGTCAGCGAGGTGCTGACTCCGGAGGAGTTGAAGATCATCAACCGCTCGGTGATGGCCGGGGATTTGTTGAACTATTTTAAGAAGGGCTACAATTGTGCGGAATCTTTTCTTTATGTTGCTTTGAAGTTCATGAAAAAGCCAAGAAAATTGTTCTGGGTCGCCAGCGGTTTTGGAGGAGGAATCGGCCACAAAGACCTGTGCGGTTTCCTTACGGGTGGTGTCATGGCCATCGGCTTATCTGTTGGGAAGTTAAAAGTGAACAGGGAAGAGGCCAAGGAGATATGGGAGAGAAAGGTCGATGAATACTGGAAATGGTGGGCGTCCCTGGCTCCTTACCGGTGTTCTGGTATCAAGACAGAAGGAAGAACATCGGAGGTTTGCAAGCGCGTGGGCAGACTTGCCGCCGCAAGGATCGAAGGGCTGATCAAGGGTATCTCACCCGGCTCCTGACCTGATTTAATCAGTAATAATTATAGACCTGGTCATGTGTTTGAAGAAAAGGGTTCTCTTCCATTTTGTATGGGTAATTTCATGATTAAGATACACGGAAATGGCATCGCTCCCTTCAGATTTTTAACGCCATTCCCGTGTATTTTTCCCATACTGTCTGGAAGAGAATCAAGAAAAGTATAAAAGGGGGAACTTCTATATGAAAAGAAGAAGAAAATTTTTATTCTTGAGCATCATGATCGCTGCCTCGTTTCTTTTCTCTTCCCCGGTATCGGCAGCAAAGGAAAAAAGACCTCACTTGGAAGCTGCCCTTGAAGCGGCTCGCTGGATAAAAGCCTCGGCCGTTCAAACGGAAGAGGGAACAACCTGGCCCGCTGTTCCCGGGAATGAAGAATCCATAAACAATACGCTCTACAGCGGGACGCCTGGCGTGGTCTTGTTTTTCCTCGAGGCTTATTATTCGACAGAGGATGAGGATTTCCTGGCTGAAGCCCGGGCTGGAGCGGATTACCTGCTGGCTGCACTCAAGAAAGAGAAATCTGCAGGCTTATATGTCGGAATCTCAGGTATCGGGTTTGCCCTCCAGGAAACATACAAAGCCACCGGAAACGTAAAATATCTTGACGGAGTCAAGCGCTGCCTTCAATATCTTAAGGACAATGCCCTTAAAAAAGACAAAGGTATCGAGTGGAGCCAGACGACAGACATCATCAGCGGTACGGCCGGCACAGGATTATTTCTGCTGTATGCGGCCCGGGAACTGAAGGATCCGTCCCTGCTCGACCTTGCTGCTCAAGCTGGCTGGAGGCTGATGGAGCTGGGCCAGGCAGAAGGAGGAGGGACGAAGTGGGCCATGGATCCTGACTATCCCCGGTTGATGCCCAACTTCTCCCACGGTACAGCCGGGATTTCCTATTTTCTGGCCTCTTTATACAAGGAGACAAAGAAAGAGGAATTCCTCGATGCCGCCTTGAGCGGTGCCCGGTATCTCCGGTCCATCGCCCGGACAGAAGGCGATGTCTGCCTGATCTTTCACCATGATCCGGACGGGAAGGACCTGCATTATCTGGGATGGTGCCATGGCCCGACAGGGACTTCGAACCTTTTCTACCTCCTGTATCAGCTCACAGGAGATAAGAGTTGGATGAGCTGGGTCGAGAGGTGCGCCCGAGCCGTTCTGAATAGCGGCATCCCCGGGAAAGAGACTCCGGGTTTCTGGAATAACGTCGGACAGTGCTGCGGTTCAGCGGGAGTGGCTGAGTTTATCCTGAGCTTGCACCGGATTACGAAGAAGCAGGGATATCTCGATTTCGCCAGACGCCTTACCTCTGACCTGCTTAACAGAGGGACTCGGGATGAATTCGGGCTGCGGTGGGTTCAGGCCGAGCACCGCACCCGGCCCGAGCTTCTTTTCGCCCAGACCAACCTGATGCAGGGAGCGGCAGGAATCGGGCTCTGGCTGCTTCATCTGGATGCATTCGAGCAGGGCCGGAAACAGCGGATTATTCTGCCGGACTGCGCTTTTTTACCACCAGCGCCAGAGGGCGAGGATGAGCGTGATGGCAAAAACCAGGATCAAATTCATATAAGCCAGAATATAAAAAATTTTTTCGTAATGAGGTCGAAGCTTCTTCACTTCTCCAACTGACAACTTCCCGGCTTGAGGCATCTCCAATATTTTTTCCTCTCCATGCGGAGCCTGGTTCAACATATCGGTCAGGTCAGCGCCTGCGTTATGCCTGCCGAAATGAGAGCCTTTTCTCCAAAATTTGCTTTGACTCACATCGAATATCTGCCCTTTGTAAGCAAAGTAAACGGCACGGCCTTCGCTGCCGTTAAAGGATAGCAGGTCGTGAGTGGTGAGTCCTTTTTCGGGCACAACATGTCCTGTCTCTTTCTTTTTTTTCAATCGAGGGCCTATGAAAAGCACAGCATAAAGAGCTGAACCAGCCATTATGAGAAACAGGATGACTTTTATAATCAGCAAAACGCCAAAACGTGTCTCCCAGAGAATAGATAAGGAAGTGATACGAAA
>JAOUKO010000088.1 GCA_029882525.1 Candidatus Aminicenantota bacterium
AAGGGAAGAATCGGTCTCCTCTCCAGCCAGGAAGGCGTGAAGGCGGATATCCGGCTGGAACAGGGTCTTGTCGAGCGGATCCTTCCGGCTTTGAACATCGATCTTTCTCTCGAGGGGAAAGCTCAGGGTGACTTTGAGTTCAGCCAGAAAGGAGAGGATATTCAAGTCAGAGGGGATTTTGCCGCTGGGATGTTGAATTTCGTCGGCCAGGATCTGAGAGAGGTCAGCGGAAAGCTGGAATGGAGGGAAAACGTTCTCTCCCTATCCGACCTTCAGTTTCATCTTCACCAGGGAGTGATGAAAGGCAGCACGACCTTAGGCCTTTTGAACCAGGAGTTTGATATCCATATCCAGGGAGAAGATATTGACCTCTCCTCCCTTTATTCCGGGGTTACGGGAAAGCTGAGGTTTCTCCTCGACGGTAAAGGAATATTTGGCAAAGATTTTGCCCTGGGTCCTTTTGAGATCAAAGACCTCTACCATTCTCCCTTTCAGAAAACCGAAGCGAGGGGATTGGCCAGGTTCAGCCACTCCCAGGGAAAACTGGGCCTGGATCTGGTTGGCAATTTTTCCCCAGGGGATAATGATTTCAACGTCTCTTTCTTGATACCCACCCTGGAGGACAACCTGTCCGTGGGGATAAGAGGAAGTTTTACAAACCTAGACCTGTTGCTTCCTTGGAAAGGCGCCCGGGGACGCGTCAATTACCTCGGAGAGATAAAAGGCCCCAAAGCTTCCCCTCAGGTAAAAGGAGCGATCGATTTCAGCGGTTCGCTCTTCCCCTTGCCCGGGTTCGCCCACGCCTTCATGGATTATTCAGGATTGATTTTTGTGGAGAACAATAAGCTCACTTTCCGTTCTCTCCGGGCAGAATTGGGAGGGGGCGAGGTGCAGGGGTCCGGGGAACTGCTCATCGGTGATGGCGGTGTCGAGATCATCCACGCCAAGCTGGAAGGGAAGAACATGCTCCTTTCGCCCATGGAGAGGACCAGAGTCCTGGCGGATGGAACTTTGAGCCTGGTCAAGGAGCCGGACCGGTTCGTCCTGGAAGGAGATATCTACGCCCACAAGCTTTCCTGGAGGCGCGAGATAAATGAGGAGGTTATTTTTTACTCGAGACCCTATTATGAAGCGGAGAAAGAGCCGGGCTTTTTTGATGACCTCACCCTGAACATTCGCCTCCGGGCAGACGATGATGCCTGGCTGGAGAATTCCATAGGCAGGATCAGAGGCAGGTTTGACCTGAGTGTGACCGGGAGCGTGAGCGAGCCTGTTGTTACGGGCGAGATGGAAGGCCTGGGCGGCGATGTGTATTTCCAGGACCGGAAGTTCAAACTCCTTGTCGGACGCGTGAACTACATCAATCCCACCAGCACCCAGCCCTATTTGAGTTTTAAGGGCGAGACTCACGTCAAAGACTACCGGGTGACTTTTTCCCTTGACGGCCTGCTGGACCATCTGAATCCTGAATTCACTTCTTCGCCTCCCTTGCCGCCGGAAGATGTCCTGGCCCTGCTGGCTTTGGGGGAAGCCTTCAGGAGGACTTATTCTTACGATACCAGCACCAGACTGAGCACGGCTTCTCTTATTTCCTTTCAGCTTTCAGAGGAAGCCAAAAAACGCGCTGAGGGTCTTTTCACCATCGACCGCTTCAGGATCGATCCCTTTGTCATGGGGTCATCCGCGGAGATGTCGGCTCGCTTGACGGTAGGGAAGAAGATATCGAGAAATTTTTTCATTCTTTACTCCACAAACCTGACTACCCAGAGAGAGGAGATTGCCCGTTTGGAATGGGAGCTGACGGATGATATCTCTATAGTCGGGACCCGGGATGAAGAAGGGCGGATAAGCTTTGATGTTAAGATTTACAAAAGGTTCTAACTCCGGAAAAAGAAAACAGGCACTCTTCTTTCCAGTATTCCTGTGCTTGTTGGTCGTTTTTACTCCCCTGCATTCCGCTTCCCAGCCAATGGATGCTTCTCCTATGATTGCCGAGGTTTCCGTTGTGGTCGATGGCCAATCCAGCGGGGAAGATATGGAAAGGTTGATACCCATAAAAGAGGGAGACTCTTTTTCTTTGAAGAGGATAAACACAAGCATTAAGCAGGTCTACAGGACCGGGCTTTTCTCCGATATACAGGTTTTAAAGGAAGGAGATGAGAAAATCCACCTGACTTTTCTTCTGACCAGGAAACTCTTTGCTCGGAGAATCGTCTTCCAGACAGAGGAGAAGCTTCCCAAGCAGAAGCTGAAAACAGCGCTCTTTTCGCTGCGGGAGGGAAGCTTTTTCACCGAGGAGAAACTGGATAAAGCGATCGGGGAGTTGAAAAAGGCGTTGATTCAAGAGGGTTATTTTAACCCTGAGATCGGGTCCTACACCAAAAAAGACCCCCAAAATTCCTCTGTCGATGTCTTTTTCAAGATAGACTCTGTCAAGAGGTTCAAGATCAAAGAGATTGCTTTTTCCAGAGAAGCGATTCTCCCCGTGGAAGAGTTGAAGCGGGTCATGAAAAGCAGGAAGGGGAAGGAATACATCCCTTCGGTCCTGGAGGAAGATATTACAAGGATTAGCGAGCTTTATAACCTGAAGGATTACCAGAGAGCCGAAGTTGAGCTCGGCGACCTAAAATTCAATGAACAGGAGGGTAATGTTTCTCTCTTTTTGAATGTCATCCCTCATGAGAAGATTGAGATTGAGGTGCGTGGAGCCAAAATTCCGCCGGAGCTGTTGCGGCCGATTTGGGAGACACGCATATTCGAGGAATGGGGATTGACTGAAGGCGACGCCAAGATCCTGGGCTACATGAGAAAGAAAGGCTATCTTTTCGCCCAGGTCACATCTTCCATCCAGAAAGAAGATAACAGGATGCGTGTGATTCACACCGTCACGCCCAACAGAAAGTACAGGATTCAGGATATATCTTATAACGGCTTGAATTATTTCGCTCCTTATCAGCTTGAAGCCGAGCTGGGAGTGGGAGAAAGAAGTCCCCTGCTGAGATGGATAGACGGTGAAAGACTGTTCAAACTTCCCGAGGAGATTGAGTACTTGTATAAATCGCGGGGCTTTCCCGATGCCCGGGTCGACTTGAATTTCGTGAGAAAAAGAAGAGGAGTCGAAGTCCTGTTCTTTATCCAGGAAGGCGAACAGGAGAGGATTGGAAATATCTCCTTTGAAGGAGCCCGGTTGTTTAGTCCGGAGACATTGTTTGAACAAATAAGCAGCTCCAAAGGCGGACCTTTTCACCAGCCCAGCATCCAGAAGGACATAGAAAAAGTGGAGAGTTTCTACCTCGACCAGGGCATTAGAGGTACATCAGTGGCCGCCAGGGTCGAGAAAGTCAAGGAGGGCCTTTTTTCCTTGATTTTCCAGATAGATGAAGGGAATAAGGTCAGGGTTGAGAAAATAGTGATAACCGGAAATGTGGTCACGAACAGAAAAACAATCCTTCGCGAGCTCAGGATTAAAGAAGGCGATTATGCTTATTATGATAAGATCAGCGAATCGAAAAGAAGGCTTGAACGGCTGGGAATCTTCACCAGGGTGAGAATTGAGGAAATTTCTCTTTCTCCTGAAAGCGTAAACTTGGTCATCGATGTCAGAGAAGGAGAGAGGAATTATGCCAGTTTGGGGCTGGGCTTGGAGACGAAGACCGAGCCGAGAACATTTGCTGTTTGGAATAATCCCTTTCGATTAAGGGGAACCGCAGAGCTTATCCGTAACAATATCTTTGGCTCAGCCGCTCAGCTCAGCCTTGTCGGCCAGCTCAGCCTCAAAGAAAAGAGAGGTGTGCTTTCCTGGGAACAGCCTTATGTCTTCGGCCTCCCCTTGCAAACCTATGTGAATGTCTGGCTGGAAAGGGAGAGCCGCAAAAGCTTCACCTATGACCGTCAGGGCTTGAGTTTGACAGCCCTTAAGCCTGTTTCAGAGAATTTGCTGTTCCTTGCAACCCTGAGATGGGCAGAAACGACCCTTGTTGGCCTGGAGATCCAGCCCAATGAGGTCGACCGCCAGTTCTTTCCTTTTTCTGCGACTTCGGTCTCTGGAAGTTTTATCTTAGACAGGAGGGATGATCCGTTTAATCCTGAGAGAGGCTCTTTTTTCAGCTTTGCCCTTGAAAAGGCTTTTCCTCTTCTGAAGGATGAATCAAATTATCTGAAGACGTTCATCAAGTCTCAACATTTCGTTCCCATTTTGTCCGGTATCAATTTTAGTCTGACCGCTCGTCTCGGGCTCGGAGGCGGGAAAATGGATATCCCCATCCATGAGAGGTTTTTTGCCGGCGGGAGCAATTCTTTTCGGGGGGCACGGTTTGATGAACTGGGTCCTGTCGACGCGGACTCGTTAAAACCTGTCGGGGGAGAGGCCTTGGCTCTACTGAATCTTGAGCTGACTTTTCCTCTTATTTCAACCCTCAAGGATTTGAAAGGAACTTTCTTCTATGATGTTGGCAACGTCTTCGAAGAAAGGGAGGACGTATCCCTGGCTTCCCTTAAGAGCGCTGTGGGGTTTGGCCTTCGCTACAGGACACCTCTGGGCCCGATACGTCTGGAACTCGGCTGGAACCTGAGTGTACCCAGAGAAGAGAGATACGCTTTGTTTTTCATCACCATAGGAAATGTCTTTTAATATTAACGCATTGAATAATATGTCATTGCGAGTTAAACGAAGCAATCTCGTACAGAACCATACAGAGAAAGAGATTGCCACGCCCTTCGGGCTCGCAATGACAATGAAAAAACATTTATTGCGTTTACGATAGTCAACATGGATAAAATGAAAAAAGCGGCGATACTGTTTCTTTTGAGCCTGTTCATCGGATACGCTGCTGTTTTGTCCTCTGAGGAAGTCATCGACCGTATAGTGGCTGTGGTCAACGAGGAAGTCATCACTTTGACTGACTTGAGGATCGCTGAAGCCTTTGGGGTCTATGATGAAGAGCTCAAGACGGGAGAGGGAAATACGCGCTCTCATATCCTGGAAAAGCTGATTGACCAGAAACTGGTGATACAACTCTCAGGTGAGGAGATCTCCGTGGCTGATGAGGAGCTGGAGGAAACCCTGAGGAGGATGACGGAGGAGCTGGGAAAGAGTGAGGTCGACAGAAGGCTGGCGGAGTTTGGACTGGCCTGGGATGACCTGAAGGAGTGTGTTCAAGAGAAAATACTGTATCAGACGATCATAGCCCAAAAATTCAGCAAGGTGAACCCGGTGAGTGTAAAAGAGATTGAGGATTATTATCAGAGAATCTATGTCCCCGCTCAGAAAGAAAAGGGAGCCGAGCCTAAACCGATGATGGAGATTCTCGCTGAGATTGAGTCCAGTATCAAACAGGAGAAGATCAAGAATCAGGTTGAGGATTGGATAACCAACCTGAAGGAAAAATCAGATATTCAGATCATGATAAAAGACATAATGGCGTCTGCATAACTAGGAGCGAAAAATGAGTCGAGCGGCTTTTTTGTTTCCCGGCCAGGGTTCCCAGATGGTGGGCATGGGAAAGTCTTTTTATGAATCTTTTCCCCAAGCGGCGGACCTCTTTGTCCGAGCAGATGAGGCGCTTGGCTTTGGGATCTCAAAGCTGTGTTTTGAAGGGCCGGAAGAGAAGCTCAAGCTGACACAGAACACCCAGCCTGCTCTCCTGCTGGTCAGCTATGCGGCCTATGTCCTTTTGGGAAGAGAGCCCCGTATGGCCGCCGGCCACAGCCTGGGCGAATATTCGGCTTTGGTGGCGGCAGGCTCCTTGGCTTTTGAGGATGCTCTTGGTCTTGTCCATAAAAGAGGGAGATACATGCAGGAGGCTGTGCCGGTAGGGGTCGGAGCTATGGCTGCTGTTCTCGGCTGTAACTATGAAGAGGTGGAGAAGGCCTTGGCCGGCGTGGGAAGCGGCGTCGTCCAGATAGCCAACTGGAACAGCCAGGAGCAGATCGTCATTGCCGGGCACAAGGAGGCGGTGGAGGAGGCCTTGGACCTGATCAAACCGATGCGGTCTGTGATCCTGCCGGTGAGCGCCCCTTTTCACTGCAGCCTCATGCAAAGCGCCGAGGAGAGGCTCTCTTACGACCTGGACCAGGCTGAATTCAGGAACTTGAGGTTTCCGATTGTCACCAACGTGGACGCACGGGTAATCCGCACAGGAGAAGAAGCGAGAGATTCCCTGAAGAGACAGGTGACCCGTCCAGTCCTTTGGTACAGGTCCATGGAGATTATGAGCAAAGAGAACATCGATGTTTTCGTGGAATTGGGTTCGGGAAAGGTCCTCTCCGGATTGGCGAGAAGGATAAGTCGTGGCTGGGACTCATCTCCTGCGATCCTGAATATTGAGGACCCGGAAACGCTTGATAAAGTAAAGGAGTCACTCTAGGGATTCTTTGGAGAGGATGAAGGGACCGTATTTTATATAGTATTCTACGGCCGAGGTCCAGGCTGTGACGATGACGATCCAGAGTCCGATTTGAGCCAGAATAGAGAAGCTTCCCAGGTATTTCTCTCCCAGTATGAGCAAGCCTATGGTTATGGATTCAAAGAGCATCTTGAGCTTGGCAATCCTGGAAGCAGAGATGATGACTCCTTTTGAGGAGGCGATGGCTCTGAACCCTGTGACTGTGATTTCCCGCCCGAGAATGATGACAACCATCCAGGCAGAAACAGCTCCCAGCTGAACGAGGCAGATGAACGCTGAGGCGATGAGCAGTTTATCCGCGATCGGGTCCAGGAGCTTGCCTATAGCCGTTATTTGCTTTCTTCGCCTGGCAACAATCCCGTCGAGCGAATCTGTGAACGCCGCCAGGACGAAGATTATGAAGGCGGTCAGCTCTTTCCCGGTGAACTCGGTGAGGAGAGCGACAACCAGGCCCGGGATGAAGAGTATTCTGAGCAGGGTGAGGAATATGGGGAGATTCATTTTAGGAGATATACTACAGCCTTATATTGATGTCAAATCAAAGTGAAAAAGAGCAAGCATCTCATTTCCGTGATAATTCATTATGAAGGTGTAATCTGGTACAGCGCCGGTTCTCCTCCATCCAAGCCAAAATCCTTCCCTCCTTCATGGGCTTCGAATGGAGGAGAACCGTCACCGTGCTTCTCCATTAGGTCATTTGTTCCTCTAATCGCGGAAACAGAGATGCTTGCCTTTAATGTTGAAAAAAGGAAGCTCTCCGGGTATATTGTCTAAGGAAAATGGCCGGCAAAAGTTCTACCACTCCTATGATGCAGCAGTACCTGCGGATCAAGAATAATTATCAGGATGCGCTCCTGTTTTTCCGGCTGGGCGATTTCTACGAGATGTTCTATGAGGACGCCAAAGTCGCTTCCTCGGTGCTGGAGATCGCTTTGACTTCACGCCAGAAGGTTCCGATGTGCGGGATCCCCTACCATGCCGCTGAATCCTACCTCACCAAGCTTCTCAAACGTGGTTTTAAAGTGGCCATCTGTGAGCAGGTTGAAGACCCCAAACAGGCAAGGGGAGTGGTCAAAAGAGATGTGGTTAAGGTTTTGACTCCGGGGACCGCTCTCGAGCTGGAGCTTGAAGGAACTAAAGAGAACGCCTATATCGCCAGTCTGTATGTGGAGGACAAAGGCTGGGGCTTGGCCCTCATCGACCTGGCCACCGGCCAGATGAGGACCACTCAGAGTGATTCCCTGGAAAATCGCGCCCTGGAGGATGAGCTCTTCAGGATAGCGCCCAAGGAGATCATCTTTCCTGAGAGCCGGGAGAAGGCAATCGCTGAACTCCTTTCCCGCAATGAGATGATATCCGTTTTGAAAAGTCCTGTGGAGGACTGGGTTTTTGATTATTCTCAAGCCAGGAATGTCCTGGAGGGGCATTTCCGGGTGAAGTCTCTGGCCGGGTTCGACCTTGAGGACAAGAGGCTTGCCGTCTCCGCGGCTGGCGCCTTATTGGATTATTTGAAAAAGGTGAGAAAGGATTCTCTGTCCCTGGTTCACAAAGTCTCCTATGTCCAGTCCGGCCTCCAGATGATCCTTGACGCGACGACAATAAAGAACCTGGAGCTTGTCAAAAGCTTGAGGGATAAAAGCCTGAAGGGTTCTCTTCTGGATATCATCGATTTCACCATGACCTCCATGGGTGGAAGACTCCTCAGGAACTGGCTTCTTCATCCTCTCCTCGACTGTTCAGAGATCAACAGAAGACTGGATGCTGTCGCTGAGTTGCTCGACCGCACCATCGAACGTAATGAACTGAGGGAAAGCTTGAAGGAGATTCTGGACCTGGAGCGGCTCACCGGAAAGATCTCCTTGGCGGTTGCCCATGCGCGTGACCTGGTTTCTTTGAAAAGATCACTTCTGCCTCTCCCCCAGATCCAGGCGCTTATCAAATCCTTTTCAGCCAAGCTGGTGAAACAGATATACAAGCACTGGGACAATGCGCAAGACCTTGTGAAATTGATAGATAGAGCTGTCATAGAGGAGCCCGCGTTCCTGCTGACTGAGGGAGGAATCATCAAGGATGGCTACAGCTCTGAGCTGGACGAGCTGAGGAAATTAAGCCATTCCGGGAAGAGCTTCATCTCTCTTCTCGAGAAAAAAGAGAGGGAGAGGACGAAGATCTCCTCTCTCAAGATTCGCTACAACAAGGTCTTCGGTTACTACATCGAAGTCACCAAGCCGAACCTGCCGCTGGTCCCCGCTGATTATATCCGGAAACAGACCTTAGCCAACTCTGAACGGTTCATCACTCCTGAACTTCAGGAGTATGAGGCGAAAGTCCTTAACGCCGAAGAAAGGATAGCGGAATTGGAGTACAACCTGTTCCTGGAGGTCAGAGAAAAGATCTCAGAAGAGACAAAGAGACTGCAGAAGATTGCTGTGGATATCGCCACCCTGGATGTCATTTCCTCCCTGGCTGAGCTGGCCTCCTCCCGGAATTACCGCCGTCCTGTCATCAACAAAAAGGATCGGATCGAGATAGTCGAAGGACGGCATCCCGTCATCGAGGTGACTATTGACGAGCCTTTTATCCCCAATGATACCTATCTGGATAGAGGGGATGACCAGATTCTGATCGTTACCGGCCCGAACATGGGAGGAAAATCCACCTACTTGAGGCAGGTCGCTCTCATCTGCATTCTCGCCCAAACGGGTTCCTTTGTGCCAGTCAAAAAAGCTGAGATAGGAGTGGTAGACCGGATTTTCACCCGGATCGGGGCGATGGATTTTTTGAGCGCCGGCCAGTCAACCTTCATGGTGGAGATGCTCGAGACAGCCAGGATCCTGAACAACGCCACGGATAAAAGCCTTATTTTGCTCGACGAGATCGGAAGGGGAACGAGCACTTTTGACGGGTTGAGTATCGCCTGGGCTGTGGCGGAATACGTCCATGAGAAAGAAGAGGTCAGAGCCAAGACCCTTTTTGCCACTCATTATCACGAATTGACCGAGCTGTCTTTGACCCTGTCTCGAATCAAGAACTATCACGTCACCGTGAAGGAGAGGGAGGATGATATTGTTTTCCTGAGGAAGATCGTCCCCGGTCCTTCGGACCAGAGCTACGGCATTCATGTGGCTAAGCTCGCTGGAGTTCCCCGGGCAGTCATCGATAGAGCCAAAGAAATTCTTTTCAACCTGGAAAAACAGGAATTGGATGATGCAGGTCGGCCGAGGCTCGCCTACCGCTCCTCAAAGAAAGGAGATAAGGCCCAGCTTTTCCTGTTTCAACAGGACAGGGAGCAGGCCCTGCTGGAGGATATCAAAGGGGATATCGATAAATGCAATGTATCGGAGATGACGCCAATAGACGCTTTGAATTTTCTCAGCCAGCTTAAACGGAAAATCAAAAGCGGAGAGGAAGAGGACAAAAGCAGTAAAAAATAGAATGGTGGGGGCTCGGGAGTGAGGAATGAATGAATGTGGGTTCCCCGCTGCAGGCTGGCGATGGCTGAACTCTGAAATGATGCAGGAAATCGGCCGTGACCTGTATGGCGTTTGGTCCTAGGAATCAGAACTTATCAGACTCGTCCGAGATATCGAACTCTTCGCCTTCTTCCTCTTCTTCTTCGCCAAACTCGTCTTCATCGAATCCTTGATTTTCGTCAAAGCGCATTTCTCCCTCTTCTTCTTTCCGCTTTGTCAGAGCAACCTCGAATTCTTCCTTATCCTCATAGCGTCTTATATAGCTCGAGGCTGTATCGCTGTAGCATAGTTCAAGGTGGTCATCTTCGATGATGCAGAATACAGATTGGCAATGGCCTGTTTGAAGGTCGCCTACGGTTTCTATGACCTTTCCTGCTTTTTTTATCGCATCCAGGGTCAGCCAACTCAAAATTTCAATCTCTTCCATCGTTACCCACATGAAAAAAATACCAAGTTTTATTAAATTGTCAAGAGGTTAATGATAAAAAAATTAATGAACTGATGAATTCGGACTTCTCCCGCTCCTTTGCTCTCTTGACACAGAGGAGTCCGATTCATTAAA
>JAOUKO010000399.1 GCA_029882525.1 Candidatus Aminicenantota bacterium
CTGACTATGGTCTATCTTCCCCCTGAAGTCATTCTAAAAGAGGGTGGGCTAAACAACATTTTAAAGGAAGAAAAAATTTCTCATCTTACTGTAGAAGAACTGGACTACTCCCAGCTCCTGAAGGGTAAGGGAGGGGAAATCGAGAACGTCTGGCCATATTTGTTACAGGATGCAGTTCAACAGGAAAATTTTCAAAATATCATAAGATTTGCAGACAATTTTGAAAGCTTTTTACGAGATACGGATACTGAAGATCTGGTTGAAAATGACGAGATCAAAGTCAACATCAATAAGCTTTTCACTCAACTTAAAGGCAGGGAGGAAGATAGACTTCATAAGTGTTCAAAAGATTTGCTCAAATCGGTCATTAAAAGCAATTCTATGTCCCAGAAAATTGAATCTGACAATACACAGTTGCTTTTCAAAGATTTAAGTAATGACGACTTCGCCTCTGTGCTATGGGAAGAGATTTCAATGGATGATAATTTTAATCCTTTGAATTTTCAAATTTTCTCCTACCTTACTGAAAAAAGAGATCAGAAAAGTATTTCGAATTCTCTGGAGAAGATTTCTCAGGAGCAAAGGCCTATATGCCGCTCCCCTCGAATTAGAAAAAGAATCAAAGAATTGCTGACTGGTTCTTCAGATGCTGTTATTTCAGAATGTTATCAAAGCACCCTCGCTTCTATCCTTAACGATATATCCTATGAGGGAGAATTGACTTTTGACCATTATCTCCTCCAGGGAAATTACCGCTTTTTACTTCTCTATTTGCTGAACAAAGAAAAAGATACAGAACGGGCGGTCCACATTTTAGAAGAGATCCTGGGTGAATGGGAGAGCATAGTCGACCAGAGAGATTTAGAATTTGTGAAATGTCTTGTAGCTGTTTTAGATAGGAAAAGAAGTGATCTGTCTTATGATTCCATTTTTATGAAAGTGAATAAACTAATTTTATACTTTGTGGCGGAGTACAACGTTTTAGAGGACGATATTCCTTCATATTTTGATGAAATAACGCATTACTTACGTGAAACTTTTCTCGGTATTAAGGCTTTTATTGACAAAATGTTCAAAGCTAATAAAGTGAGCCCTATGATTTTACAATTGTTTTTCCAGATATATATAGAAAGTTTCTCCCTTTTTAAAAAGAGTCTGATGAAGAAATCGTCTGATATGGATTTCCTTGAAGAAATCACAAAGAATTTGGCAAAAGTCGATTCACCGGCATCGTTAGAATCCTTAAAGTGCATTTTTTCTCTTGGCAATGATCCCATAAAAATAAAAGCATTAGAATCTATCGAGAAGTTATACATCCAAGACGAAGATTTCCTGTTCGATATTTTGAAAAAGAGAGGCATGACTCTAAAGAAAAAAGCTCTCCAGATATTAATGAGGAATGAAGAGACAGAAAATAGAGCGATCGAAGAGCTTTTCTCGATTCTTTCTCCATTTGGGATAAAAAACATGATTCTCCTTGAAAATGTAAAAATTGCCGAAGAAATGGAACTGAAAGGGGCAAGAGATAAATTAGCTGCTCTCAGCGAATGGAATTCCTTATGGAATAAAAAACTAAAAGGAGAGGCCGTCAAGGTCTTAAAAGAGTGGGATGCAAGAACAAATTAGAGATTCTTTATCTTATTTAATGTCGGCCATTCAAGCAGCAAAGATTTATTCGACAGACCATCCATATTTTGAAGATTTCATTGATAAAGCCTATTCGAGCCTGCTTGATATACTAAAAGAAAGAACAGAGCTTATTATAGGTATTGTCGAAGGAGAATTATCCATCGGGCGTGAAATATTTTTTGACCTCAGTCAGAAATTAAAACCGTTAATTACCTATCTCCATGAGAGAGGAATCGATAGGATCTCTTTCCACCGCACGCTGAAGAGAGAGGAATTGATTAGCTTTCTTTCGTTTTTAACAGTTCCCCAGCAAGACAGGAAACGAACTGTTGAAGAATCCCTCCTTCTCTTGGGAATAAAGAATATTAAGGCAGGAAAGATCAGGGCAGCAGAAACGAAGGATGTTTCCCCCGAGATGAGGGAAAAAGCAATGAGTTTTATGGAAAAGTATGAATATTCTTTAGACATAGTGGATAGATATACGGAAGCAGTTCTCCAAGAGGAAGAGTTTGACAGTCTGGAGCTGCGGTTTCATATTGTCAATTTCTTGGAAAATTTGTTAGGGATGTATCAAGAGTTTTTGGACTTAAGCTTAATCAAGAGCAAAGACCTCACCACATTCATCCATCTGTTGAACGTAACTGTTCTTTCCATGTATGTTTCTTCCGAAATTGGGTTTTCTAAGGATGAAGTTCTGGATTTGGGGATAGCGGCTTTATTTCATGATATCGGGAAGCTCTCTATTTCACGAGGACTGCTTCAGAAAAGAGGCAAATTGAAGGAAAAAGAATTTTCTATTATGGAACATCACACAGATTTGGGAGCGGAGATTCTCCTTAAATACGTTGATGCCTTGGGTACATTGCCCGCAGTGGTCGCTTTCGAGCACCACCTCAGGTACGATTTGAAGGGCTATCCCAAGCTGCCTTTTCCTCGAAAAGCTCATCCAGCCTCCCTCATCGTTTCCAAATGTGAT
>JAOUKO010000401.1 GCA_029882525.1 Candidatus Aminicenantota bacterium
GAACAAAATTTGACATGACCTCTGAACAATCCACGAAACTCATTTAAATGCCTAATATTATAATCTTTTTCATATAATCAACAGAATATTTTTTATTCTAAATATCGAAAATATGGGGAGGTTCCCTGCGGGGATATTTTATTTTTTGAGGATTTTTAAGAATTCAGCGAGATGAGATATGATGTCCGAACTATTTCTCTTCGGTCTCAAAAACCAAAACTTCTATGGTTCTTCTCTCAGTCTTTAATACCAAACCAAGCTGTTCTTGAACAGCAGAAATGACTGAGTTGGGATTATCGGGATTCCAGTACAGGTCAAATTCATAGAGTCCTTTGAGATGAGTTTCATCCATTACTATTTTTTGCAGCTCGTTTTCCAATGCATTACAAAAAAATGGCAACGTTGTTCCCTGACTATTTATCAGGTATGTATCAGCGCGGATATGCATCTCTTTAGCGGCAGGACGAAGGAGCAATTTTTTATCTTTTGGAGCGGTTAGAATCAACACATCCATTTCTCTGGTTTCTTTATGAACTTTCAAACCAAAAGCTGTTTTCAGTGATTTTTGAAGCAGGGAAAGAAGAGCATTACGATCATCATGAGGGATTTGGACTGAAACTTCATAAGTGTTATTTGCTAACGGCGTGACGCCCTTTACCCGAGTAAAGGAGATATCATAGGCAATTGAAACAACCTTGTGGAGCGTCATTCCTCGTGCCCTAAATCTATTTTGCGAAAGAGACATAGAAATCGATGGCTTGGACGGCCTGATAACTAATTCCACCAAAGCTTGTTCGATTTCTTCTTTTGGCTCCACCTCTTTGCTGGTCTCAGGTAATACTTTTTTCTGCGGTGGTTGTAAGGTTTCTCTCGCTAATAGCTTGTCCAGCGATTGTGAATCCACAGAAAATGGATAAGTAATAGCTGCAATCTTCCCTTCCTGGTCGATTAAAATTGTTCGAGGAATGTAACTGATTCCATAAGCTTTATTCATAGAACCATCTGTATCAAGTCCAATCCATCCTGATATGGCCGTAACATATTTTAGATATTTCTTCACCTGCCATTCCTCTTCATCAGTGATCGAGATAAATTGAACAGATTTTTGCCTATATTTTTCAACAAGCTCGTTAAGATGTGGAATTGCCTCTCGGCAAGGTCCGCACCAGGTTGCCCAGAACTCCAGGACAACGACTTTTCCTCTCAGACTCTCTAGTTTTCCGTCGAAATTATCAGGAGCCTGCAATAACTTTTCCATACTGAACGGCGGAGCTGCATCTCCTACTTTAATGACTGGAGATTTTTCTTGAGTATAAAGGCTCAGGCAACAAACGATGAGTAAAACAAAGATGGACACATGACCCCATTTATGTCCAACCTTGAATTTCTTAATTTTTTTTGATTTCATTTTTGCCCCTACATTAAAGTCAAAATAACTTTGAGGTCATAACCGATTTTTAATCTTCGTCGCGTAGCCAGAAATTGATTGTTACCGCAAAGACAACAGGGACAGGCTTCCCATCTTTGAGCACAGGTTTATATTTCCACTTCTTGATCGCTTCCATCGCTGCCTTATCTATATCAGGATGAACAGATTTCAAGATTTTAGCATCTATCACGTTTCCTTCGGCATCAATTTTTATCTCTAAAACAACCGTCCCCTCAATTTTCTCTTTTTTACATTTTTCAGGATAGATAGGCTTAATTCGGCGAATTGGCGTAGGCATAATGATATCTACATCCGATTGACCGGCGCTTTTTACAGGTTTTATTGTGGTTTGGACTGTCTTAAACGCATCTTTTTTTATGTATTTTTCCGGGTTTTTCTTGAACTTTTCCAGGCATTCATTCGAGCAGAAGAAATAAGTCTTGCCTTCATATTTGTAACTCACCTCTGCCCTGATTTTGTCCTCGTCTATTTCAAGTATCTTTCCTCGGGCCACTCTTTTCCCGCAGACAGGGTCTATAGCCTGGATGCTGAAATAGCTGGCTCCACCGACAACCCCTCCTAAAACACCGCCAATTACATCGCCTTCAACTCCTCCTTTGATACCTCCCTTCACGCCACCGATGACTCCACCTTCTACACCGCCAATAACGCCGCCCTCGACTCCTCCAACTTTGACGTATCGAGATAAATCTTTCTTTGTAATAAGAAGAGATAGAAAGTAAGAATCTTTATCAGACGGAAATCCCAATACCAAAGGCTCATTAAAACCGATAACAATTTCCGTGCTTAAGACTTTGTCTGTTGATACGCCTGAAAAAGACATCCCGATCGGACCATCGAATAAAGCTAATCCCTCTTTCCCCTGGATCATGAACTCAGCGCTTTTTGTTAGGGGCGTAAGTTCCTTCCATGTAAATTTGCTGACTTCAATTTTTAAATTAACATTGTCCTGGGAAAGAATCTCTGGATAAAGACGGATAAGATAACTCTTCTTATCCAGCAGAACTGATTCATTCAAGTGATCTTTTGTGCCATCCCAGATCGTGATTCCTTTGGCAAGGAGCTCTGCATCTTTAAACTGATAGATGGCTTTTAACTCTTCTTTCAAACGAGCAACAAATTTTGCCTCCTTCTCTATTATTGAAGGATCCATA
>JAOUKO010000400.1 GCA_029882525.1 Candidatus Aminicenantota bacterium
CACACAAACAAAATAATTGTAATTGAGCTGTGAAATATGCCTTGGAAATTGGTAAATATTAGGAAGTCAGGTCGTAAGCCTCTAAATGATCGAAAATGCAAGATTTGTGAACGTGAAATTGTTGACGAGAAAGCTTGGAAAAATGCTCAAGAAGCTAAAAAAATCATCAACTACTCAGTCAATCTATATAAAAAGAAACGTTCTTTAAAATAGAACATCTGGATGGTGCCTATGCGAAACGAAAGCTTAGAAGAGCTGTTGTATGTAAAAAATCTCAAAACCAATTTCTACACTGATAAAGGAACAATAAAGGCTGTTGATGGTGTGAGTTTCAGAATCTATAAAGGAAAAGCCCTTGGTCTCATGGGTGAAACAGGATCAGGAAAGACAACGGTTGCATTTTCAATCCTAAGGCTGATTCCGCATCTTTTTGAAATAACTCCTAGACTCATGTCAACAAAAGTTATCTCAAAAGGTGAAATTGTTGAAGGGCAAATCTTTTTCAAAGGCAGGGACCTGCTCAAATTATCCGAGGATGAGATAAGAAGGCTTAGAGGAAGAGAGATATCGATGATCTTTCAAAACCCAATAGCTGCGATGCATCCGCTGATGATGATAGGATATCAAATCGGAGAGCCTGTTGATGCCCATGAGAGGATGAAGTGGAACAGGATAAGGCAGATTGTTTTTGATTATCTTGGAAGGGTTGAGATAGCAGATGCCAAGAAAAGATACTCTCACGATCCACATAGTTTTAGTGGAGGCGAGGGGCAGCGAATAATGATTGCCATGGCGCTGATATGCGATCCATCGCTTCTCATAGCAGATGAACCAACGAGCTCTTTGGATGCGTTGGTGCAAAGGCAGATTTTAGAGTTAATCAAGAGGTTAAAAAAAGAGTTCGATCTTTCCATGCTCCTGATGACCCATAATCTCGGTGTTATAGCGGAGAGTTCGGATCATGTTGGAGTAATGTATGCTGGTAAGATCGTGGAGTATGGTGATGTTACAACGATATTTAAAAGGCCAGCTCATCCTTACACAAAAGGGCTTTTGAACTCAGTGATGAAATTCAAAGGGATACCAGGATCTCCCCCCGATCCATATAACTTACCAGCTGGCTGTAGGTTCCATCCGAGGTGTAGATATGCAAAGGATATATGCAACAAAAAACAACCGGAGAATTTAGAAATTGAGCCAGGGCATTTTGTAGCTTGTTCTAGAGTTCACGAAATAAGCTTAAATTAGGTTTTATTTCTAAATTAGTTAACCAAATAACAACGAATATTCAAGTAAGTGGAAGATATTTTCGGTAAGAGTATCTATAGAATAGGAGAGGAGAAAACAAATTTGAGTGAAGAATTTCCAGGTTACAAAGGGGAAGCGCGCGCGTTTGCATGCATGCATGCCACCCTGGCTCATTTTTCATCCCATTTGGTCGAGAAGATAAATATTGCTAATTTTTGATACGTACCCAACATCCAACTCGCAAACAAAATGCGCGCGTAAAGTGATTTGACACAGCCATAACATTCTTATAATGTTGCGCGCACGGTAGCCTAAATCTGTTACACACTCGATCGGTTTTTTCCTTTGAGAGTTTTTTCTTCCTATACTTCAAGATACCCTGTATTCAGGTGTGCACGCGCATTCCGACTTTTTCCAGGCTGTGAATTGTGGTGTTTCTCTTTATTTTGATTTTTGAATCTATGACGTTTGCGTTGTTTTCGAAGCAATGAGGTTTTCAATTATTCAAACCATTTGAAATGCAGACGGCAATTTTTCACTCAGTTTTAGAGAGGAGATAGTTTCTGCATAGGCTGAGGGCTACGACAGTTGGTGCGTGGCGAAGCGTTCCTTCATTCATTTTGTTTATAATCTGCTGGGCTGGAATGGTTACTATCTGTTGGTGCTCTGTTTGATCTCGGTTAGGCAGTCCGTTGATGAGGGAGGTGGCCAAGAAGATGTAGGCTTTTTGAAGAGATCGGCTGGACGGGTGGTACCAGGTCACGTATGAGAGCTTGGCGTGGTATCCTGTTTCCTCCTTAAGTTCTCTCTTGGCGCACTGTTCAGGGTTTTCACCTTTCTCCATGATGCCAGAAGGTAGCTCAAGGAACCATTCGTTGGCTGGGTACCGGTAGTTGCGTATCATGACTATCCTTTTAGAGGTTATTGGTAAAACTGTGACGAAGTCGGGCATGTCCAGCCTTGAGAAAATTGTTTGTTCTCCGTTGGGCAGGATTATTTTATCTTCAAATACATGAAGGAAGGGTGAGGAGTATTGTAGTTTGGAGGATATCAGTTTCCACATGAAAGCTCACGATAAGGTTTAATGCTTATCGGTCTTTTGGTTTTTTTGATATCCGCGCACGCAACAATAGATCTTACAAATTCATCCGGTTCGTATCCCCAAGGCGACCTGTCCTATTTGAATAATTCCCAAACCGCAGAGTTCTCTGTGAATATGGAGATTTAATGCGCGCGCACAATTTAGAAGATTTCAGCTCATGATGCGCGCGCTAGCCTAGTCCTCGATTGCGTAGACGTTCCTCTTCCCAGGTTTCGAAATCTGCAGGTGGGTGAACGATTTCGCTCTCAGGCTTT
>JAOUKO010000090.1 GCA_029882525.1 Candidatus Aminicenantota bacterium
TCGGAGGCCATGAAGCAAGCTCTCCCAGGCCTCGTTCCTTCGAGATTTCTCGACCTCAACAAAAGAGCGTTTGATAAAGGCTTCGAGTATGGGAAAGAGGTCCTGGCTGAGGAGAAAAAGCCAAAAGCTCAGAAAGCAGCGAAATCTCCAGGCAAAAAGGAAATAAAATGAAACGAACAGGAGTCTTCATCTGCCACTGCGGTATCAACATCGCAGGAACGGTAGACGTCAAAAAAGCCGCCAAGGAACTCGCTAAACACAAAGGAGTCGTTCACTCTGAAGAATATGTCTACATGTGTTCTGACCCGGGTCAGAACCTCATCATAGATGCCATAAAAGAAAAAAAACTGGATAACGTGGTCATCGCCTGCTGTTCTCCGACTCTCCATGAGACAACATTCAGAAACGCCGCCAAATCAGCCGGCATCAACACCTTCCAGTGCGAGATTGCCAATATCCGTGAACAATGCAGCTGGGTTCATAAGGACATGAACAAGGCCACGGACAAAGCCATAAAGATCACGAAAAGCGCCGTGGAAAGGGTTCGCAGGAACGAATCACTGGAGCCGATAAGCGTCCCAGTCACGAGGAGAGCGTTGGTCATCGGCGGCGGGATCGCTGGCATCCAATCTGCCCTGGATTTGGCCAACAGCGGCTTCGAAGTCGTCTTGGTTGAAAGGTCGCCTTCTATCGGCGGACACATGATCCAGCTTTCCGAGACATTCCCCACTCTTGACTGTTCCCAGTGTATTCTGACCCCGAAAATGGTCGAAGTCTCCAAGCATCCCAAAATCAAGCTCATGACATACAGCGAAGTTCAGGAAGTCTCAGGGTATGTGGGGAATTTCAAAGTCAAGATCTTAAAAAAGCCCACCTATGTGGACCCGGATAAGTGCACCTTATGTGATGAATGCAGCAAAGTATGTCCTGTGTTGGTCTCCAATGAATTCGACCTCGGATTGACCGGAAGACGGGCCATTTATATTCCCTTCCCTCAGGCCATCCCGGCAACTTATACCCTGGATATAAAAGGCTGTCCCGGCCTGCTGCCGATTGCCTGCGGCAAATGCGCGGACGTCTGCGAGCCAGAAGCCATCGATTATGATATGAAGCCAGAGATTGTCGAGGAGGAAGTCGGAGCGATCATCGTGACAACGGGATACGACCTCTACGATAAAGAGAATATGGCCGAATACGGCTACGGAAAATATGCGGATGTTCTGGATGGTCTCCAGTTTGAAAGGCTCTGCTCCGCTTCAGGCCCGACCATGGGAAAAATCCTGAGGCCTTCAGACCACAAAGAGCCCAAAGAAGTGGTTTTCATCCAGTGCGTCGGCTCACGAGACCCGGAACTCCACTGTGCCTACTGCTCGAAGATCTGCTGTATGTACACGGCAAAGCACGCCATGCTCTACAAGCATCATGTCCATGACGGCCAGGCTTACATCTTCTACATCGACATCAGGTCTGGCGGAAAAGGCTACGAGGAATTCGTCCAGAGAGCGGTCGAGGAGGACGGTGTCCTTTACCTGAGGGGCAAGGTCTCGAAGATTTTTGAGGATAAAGGAAAAATCAAAGTCTGGGGCGTGGACACGCTCTCTGGGAAGGATATCGAGATCGACGCGGACATGGTCGTCCTGGCCACGGCCATGCGGCCTTCCAAAGGAGCTGAAGAGCTGGCCAAGAAACTCAAAATAGCCATGGATAAGGACGGTTTTCTCTCGGAGGCCCATCCCAAGCTCAGGCCTGTGGAGAGTGTGACTTCTGGGATGTTCCTTGCAGGTGCAGCTCAAGCGCCCAAGGATATTCCGGAAGCCGTGGCCCAAGCCAGCGGAGCGGCTGCAAAAGCCATTGCCATCCTTTCCCAGGATAGGCTCTACCATGCTCCGACTGTGGCCAAGGTTAATCTCAATCTCTGCACAGGCTGTGGAATGTGTGTTGAAGTCTGTCCCTATGAGGCTCTCTCCCTGAAGGATGGCAAGGTGGAAGTCAATGAAGTCCTCTGCGAAGGCTGCGGGACCTGCTCAGCCACCTGTCTGAGAGCCGCCATCCAGGTTAAGAACCTGACTCCACTGCAAGTTCATGAAATGATCAGCATATCACTGGGAGGATGACAATGGCCGAAGAATTCGAACCGAAGATAGTCGCTTTCCTCTGCAAATGGTGCTCTTCGGCGGGAAGCGACCTCGCCGGAGTCTCGCGGATGGAGTATCCTCCCAATGTCGTTCCGATCCAGGTCATGTGTTCAGGGAGTGTTTCACCGCTTTACGTCCTGTCCGCCTTCAACAAAGGAGCCGATGGAGTCCTGGTTTCAGGGTGCCACCCAGGAGACTGTCACTATATCAAGGGCAATTTCTATGCGCGAAGGAGAATCGCTCTGGTTAAAAGGCTCTTGGATTTTATCGGCCTTGAGCCCCAACGCTTCCAGATGTCCTGGGTCTCAGCGGCAGAAGGAACAAAATACACCCAAATCATCAAGGACTTCGTCCAAGAGCTCAAACCGCTCGGACCGCAAACAAAACTGAGGAGAGACCTCTGATGGTGAACCTCGAAGACCTTAAAAAAGAAGCCAAGACAGTCCTGGAAGAGGGGAAAGTCAAATACATCATCGGCTATGAAAAAAGCGCCAACGGATTAATGCCTGTCCCCGGATTCATTAAAAGCCCTGAAGAGGTGGAGAAATTAATCTGGACTCCTGCCTGTGTCTACAACCTGACAAAGTTCCTGGTTGACGAGAAGCGAAGAAAATCAAGAGAAAAGAAACCAGATGAAAGACCGGTGGGACTCGTGGTCAAGGGATGTGACAGCCGTGCTTTGGTCGTCCTGCTCCAGGAGAAATTCATCAACCGTGACGATGTCTTCATTATCGGCGTATCCTGCGAGGAGACAGGAGTCATTGATGAGAAAAAGCTCATTAAGAAATTAAAGGGCAAAAAAGCCGAAAAAATCGAGTTCGACGAAAAAGACAATTTCATTGTTACCACTCAAGAAGGTAAAGTAAAAATAGCGGCGTCAGAAGTCCTTGCCGAAAGATGTCTGGAATGCAAAGCGAATTCCCCCGTCATCTACGACGTGCTCCTCGGAGAAAAGGCCAAACGCAGTGTGGACAATCCTTTCCAGTCCTTAGAAAAAATAGAGTCTCTTCCTGAAAGGGAAAGGTGGAAATTCTGGAAGGAGCAGCTCTCGAAATGCATCCGCTGTTATGCGTGTCGTTCAGTCTGCCCGATGTGCTACTGCGATGAATGCGTCGCCGATACCATAAATTTTGCGGTCACGGCCGATACCACAGCAGAAGAAAAAGCTCAGAAAATAAAGTGGCTGGAGAAATCGCCCGTTAAATCCGAAAATTTCGTCTATCATCTGGTCAGAGCCATTCATCTCGCAGGCCGATGCATTGACTGTGGTGAATGTGAAAGAGTATGTCCACTTGATATTCCCATCCGATTCCTGAATAAAAAGCTGGAAAAAGACGCCAAAGAGCTTTTTGACTACGAGGCTGGCTTTGATCCCGAACAACCTTCTTTAGTTTCCTCCTTTAAGGACGAAGACCCAGAAGATTTTATCAGGTGAAACGATGGAGAAAGTACTGGATAAAAAATCATTCCCCCAATGGGTGAAGAAGCTATCCTCCTATACGGTTTATGCTCCGGTTCAGGAAGATGAAGTCTGGAATTATGAAGTCATCACCAATCCAGAGCAAGTCAACCTGGACTTTCCGAACACAGTTCTTTCTCCCAAAAAAATCATCTTCCCCCAGAGAGAAGTCTACCTGGAATTTTCTGCATCCAACGAAGACGGCCTGGAAGTGAAGGAGGTTCTTCCCGAGGAGGAGCCTTCTGTTATCTTCGGGGTGAGGCCTTGCGATGCCAGAGCCTTAACCTTAACCGATAAAGTCTTTGGCGGCGACTTCGAAGACATCTACTACTGGAAAAGGAGAAATCAGGTCGCTCTGGTGGGACTGGCCTGCCATACACCTCCCTCTCCCAACTGCTTCTGCCTGTCAGTAGACGGCTCTCCCTTCTCCAAAGAGGGTCTGGATGTTTTAATGTCTGACCTGGGCAGCAAGTATTTTGTAGAGGCGTTCAGCAAAAAGGGAGAGCAGCTCATCAACCCAGCCAAAACTCTCTTCAAGCCACCCACTGAAAAGGATAAAAAAGAGCTCGATAAGAATCGGACAGAAGCGAAGAAAAGAATCAGCCGTCAGATCCAAAATATCAAAAAAATTCCTCCCAAGCTCAAAGGGATGTTCGATTCTTCCCTCTGGGACGAGGAGTCCATGAGCTGCCTCCGCTGCGGAATCTGCACCTATCTCTGCCCGACATGCCACTGCTTTGACATCAATGACGAAATCTTCTCCTCATCTCCTCTCAGCGGAAAAAGGATCAGAACCTGGGATAACTGCCAGTTCCCGGACTTCACCATGCACTCCTCCGGGCACAATCCGAGGCAGGGTAAAGCCTCTCGTCTGCGCCAGAGGATCATGCATAAATTTCAATATTTTGTCGAACGCTACAAGAATTATCAATGCACCGGGTGCGGAAGATGTATCTCGCGATGTCCAGTAGGGATCGATATCATAGAAGTTCTCGATAAGGTGAGCAGCTATGAAGGATAATACATATATTCCAAAACTGGCCAAAATCATTCAAATCAAAGAGGAAGTCGGCGGTGCCAGGCCGATCAAGACCTTCAGGACCCAGTTTATCCAGGACAATAATTTTTCCTTCAAATGCGGCCAGTGTGCCATGCTCTCCGTCTTTGGCAAAGGCGAATCCATGATCTCTATCTCATCCACTCCGCTGATCAAGGATTACCTCCAGTTCAGCATTCTGAAGATGGGGAGGGTCACCTCTTCCCTCCATGAGATGCAGGAAGGAGACATCATCGGGATCAGAGGCCCTTACGGAAATGGGTTCCCGATGGAAAAATGGAAGGGAAAAAACCTTATATTCATCGGTGGGGGTATAGGCCTGGCTCCGATCTGGTCAGTGCTCCACACTGCACTGGAAAAAAAAGAAGAATACGGAGACTCCATGCTGATCTATGGGGCAAGGACATCCAAGGATATTGTTTTCAAACAAGAGCTGGCAGAGCTTCGAAAAAAGATGAAGGTTCATCTTTCCGTCGACGTCGAAGAGCCGGGCTGGGAGGAATTCATCGGTTTTGTCCCTCTCAATGTTCTGGAAATCAAACCCTCACCCAAAAATTCGGTTGCAGTCACCTGTGGCCCTCCGATCATGATCAAGTTCGTCATCCAAAACTTGAAGGCTCTGGGTTTTGAGGACGAACAGATCTATACGACGGTCGAGAACAAGATGAAATGCGGAATCGGCAAATGCGGCAGATGCAATATAGGACTGCATTATGTCTGCAAAGACGGCCCTGTCTATTCATGGGCCGAACTCAAGAATCTTCCTCAAGAATATTAATAAGGAGATATCTCGATGGCAACACAGACGACAGCCAAAAAGAAGCCAGTTAAACAGACCGAAGCGAAAGCGGCAAAAAAAGACACACAAAAAGAAATGGTTACGGTCTTCATCATGGGCAAAGCCCATGAAGTGCCTGCCGATGCGACGATCATGGGTGCGATTGAGTATGCTGGCTACCAGATAAAAAGAGGAGCAGGATGCCGCGAGGGCTTCTGCGGGGCCTGTGCCACTGTCTACCGCATGCCAGGCGACTACAAGATCTATACCGGGCTGGCCTGCACCACAATAGTTGAGGACGGAATGTGGCTCTCACAGCTTCCAGCCATTCCCTCTCAAAAGCCCGTCTACGATATTAACAAGCTGGATCCTAACGTCGCGACATTCCAGAGGCTCTATCCTGAAGTCTTCCGCTGCGTCTCCTGCAACACCTGCACCAAAGCCTGTCCCCAAGACCTGGAGGTCATGGACTACATCAATGCAGCCATGAGAGGAGACATCGAAGCGGTCATGGATCTGTCCTTTGACTGCCTGAGTTGCGGTCTTTGTGCCATCAGGTGCCCGGCGGAAATAGTCCAGTACAATGTCGGGCTCCTCGCCAGAAGGCTCTACGGAAAATATCTGGCTAAGGAGAGCAAACAGCTCAAGAAGAGAATACAGGAAGTCAAAGAGCATAAGTTCGACAAGGAATTCAATGAACTGATGAAGATGAAAAAAGAGGAATTGAAGAAAAAATACTATGAGAGAGACACTGAATAGAATGACTCTTTTAACTCTAAACAACTCGATTCATAAAAACATATTTTCAACAATCTTTGTCTTTTGCGAGAAACGTAGAGATGAAGCATCAAGCCTGAAGACTGCCGCTCATCCTCTGCTTGCTCGCAGCATGTAAGGAGTGTCCGATGTACCCAGAATACATGAGGCCTTCACTCGAGAAAGTCACCCAATCCCGTAATAAAAGGTTTGAGCTTGAGAAATCGGGGAAACCAGTCTTTCCTCCGATGAGCGCTGAAGAGAGGGAGAATGTCCTGAGAAAATTCCACCCCGACTACAAACCCGACGCCAGACGGAAGATAAGAATCGGTCCCAATAAAGGCGAGGAACTCACCACAGAAGTGGCAAACATGCTCGAGTCGCATGCCAGGATTAAACCCGGTATATTCGACCTCACCAAACCTGATTATGAAACAGACATCCTGATTATCGGTGGAGGCGGGGCAGGCTGCGCAGCAGCCATCATCGCCATGCAGAAAGGTGCGAAATCGATCATCTCCACCAAACTCAGACTTGGAGATGCCAACTCGATGATGTCTCAGGGCGGCATGCAGGCGGCGGTTACTGAACAGGACTCGCCAACCCTCCACTACCTGGACGCCATCGGAGGGGGCCATTTTGACAACAAGCCCGAACTTGTCCATGCTCTTACCGAAGATGGTCCTGAAGTGGTGAAATGGCTTGAAGACCTGGGCGTAGTCTGGGACAAGCTGGAGGATGGTTCTTTGCAGGTCCTCCACGGAGGAGGAACTTCACGGAAGAGGATGCATTCATGCCGGGATTATACCGGCGCGATCATCATGCGGACCCTGATGGATGAGGTCAGGAATCATCCGGATAAAATCACCATTCTCGAATTCATGCCAGTTGTCGAGCTCATCATGGATCAAAAAGCGCAATGCGCCGGCGGAGTCCTTTACAATCTGGAAACAGAAGAATATTTCACAGTCAAAGCCAGAGCCACCATCATCGCTACGGGAGGGTACGGAAGATTGCACATCAGAGGGTTTGATACGACCAATCACTACGGTGCCACTGGTGATGGGCTGGTCATCGCTTACCGAGCCGGGGCAAAGCTCCTTTTTATGGATTCTGTCCAGTATCATCCCACTGGATCGGTCTTCCCCGAGCAGATCGCTGGCTTCTTGATCACCGAGAAAATCAGAGGGGCTGGAGGTCAGCCTCTGAATAAACACGGTGAGCTTTTCGTTTTTCCCCGTGAGCCGAGAGATGTGGAAAGCTCGGCGTTCATCAGAGAATGCCTGGATAGAAAAAACGGGATTGCCACCCCGAGTGGACGCCTTGGCGTCTGGCTGGACTCCCCTCTCATCGAGATGCTCCAGGGAGAAGGTTACATCAATAAACAATTCCCGGCCATGCATCGTCAGTTCATCCGTTACGGCATAGACATCACCAAAGAACCAATGCTCGTCTATCCTTCACTCCACTACCAGAACGGCGGGATTGAGATCAACGAAAAGTGCGAAACCAATGTTCCCGGACTGTATGTCGCAGGAGAGGCTTCGGGTGGAGTCCATGGACGAAACCGGCTGATGGGAAACTCTGTTCTGGATTACAACGTGTTCGGCCGCCGCGCCGGGAAATACGCCACAGAATACGTCAAATCCGCGAAACTCGGAGTATTGAGCTTGGACCACATTACTGACTATGAAGCCGAGCTGAAAAAAGCGAAGATCCAGACAGGTTTGATCACGCCTGTCCTCCTGCCTTCCTACACGCCAGAAGACGTAAGAAAACGTCAGCTCACAGCTCACTACGAAGGCACGCTGAGATAATCACAGACTTTCAGCGTCAAATCCTGAGTTCCAAAATGCAGTCTTTATTCACTCAAATATTATTTCTTTTGACATTTCAGGGAAATTTGATATAGTTTATATTGCCAACAGACCAGGGGAAAGGGAATTTGTGTTCAACAAGTGGGTGACTCACATAGAAATTCAAGCGCTTATTAAAGCAAAAACACAGGAAGTCACTTAAAGAACATTGGCCGACAGATTGAGCAAGTCAAACGCAGAGCCATAAGATAACCAATGACAGAAGAACTGGCGAGAAAAGAAAGAAGGGTGTGCAGACGGTTCAAGATCCCCGGGGCTACCGTGAACTACGCACTCAGAAAAATTTCTTCCCCTGATAAAAAAGACGAGACATTATGGGAGGAAGAATTTTGTCCTCTTATGGATATCAGCTGTGGCGGTGTCAGGTATGTGGGGAAAAAAACTCTTCTGATCAATACGGAGATCGTGGTTAAAATATTCATCCCCGGAGAAAGAACGCAGATCACTCTCTTAGGGGAAGTCCGGTGGCTGTCCACAGAGGATGACAAAAAGACTTGCGAAATGGGAGTCCAGTTCAATCCCTATGGAGAAGGCGAAGGCAAGAACTACCCGGGACTGATGGTCAAGCTAATGGAGCTGGAACATAAATTCTCATCTCAAGATTCGGATATTACCAAGTTTGAGATCGACACCTGATTATTCACCCCAGAATTCACACTTCACTTCCTTTTTCCTGGAGCCGTTTATTTGATTGAACCCTGGCCTTCAATGACGACTTGTGAGTAATCCGCGACCTGGATCAAAAGCTTGTTTATGGCCTGCAGAAGTGCCAGTCGATTTTGCCTGATCCGCTTGTCTTCGGTCATCACCAAGACATTGTCGAAAAATTTATTTATGATAGACCTTATCCTGAAGATTATTTTCTGAGCCTGAGAAAAGTCTCCTTCTTTAATCAAAGGCAGGACATTATCCCGAATGATGCAGAAAGTCGTGTAAAGCTCTGTCTCATCCTTCTCTACCAGCAAGCCTGAATTGATCCTATAAGGAGGCTGGTCTTTCAGAATATTGTTGACCCGCTTAAAAATGAGGGTCAAAGGCTCAAAATTCGGGCTGTCTTTGAGTGAATCCAGAGCTTTCAGCCTGAGAGAGGAGTGGTACACATTGTCAATCCCCGCAGAAATCGCGGCATTGATCAAGTCATAGCGGAATCCCTGCTTTTCATAGATATAGCGAAGCCTGTTGGAGAAGAAATCAAAGCAATATTTCTTTACTGCTTCATCCTGCTCTTGAAGCTTTGCGCTGTAAACACTGATCACTTTATCCAGCAGCCGGGAAAGAGAAAAACTGAGCTTCCTTTCCAGGATTATCTTACAAATGCCCTGGGCATTCCGTCGCAAGCCAAAGGGATCCTTGGAACCCGTGACCTGGATTCCGATGCCCACCACTCCCACGATAGAGTCCAGCTTATCAGAGATGGAAAGAATTGCTCCTGACAGCGAAGAGGGAGAGTCATCCTCCAGGCTGACTGGCTGATAATGTTCGTAAACGGCTTTCCAAACCTGAACAGGATGCCCTTCCTCTCGGCAATACAGTCCTCCCACCTTTCCCTGGAGAGAAGGGAACTCTCTTACCATTTCCGTGAGCAGGTCGACTTTAGACAGCTCAGCGGCCAGGACAAGCTGCTTTTTCACTTTTTGGGCATCGATCTTATCAGCAAAATAGGCAACGATCTTTTTCAACCTCTGAGTTTTATCATCATAACTGCCCAGCTTTTCCTGGAACACAATCCTGCTTAAATCCTTGCCTCTTTCTTTCAAACTTGTTTTCTGATCTTGTGTCCAGAAAAACTTCGCGTCCTCCAGCCTCGCCTTGAGCACTCTCTCATTCCCTTTCTGGATGAGGCCTTTAACATCCCGGAAGCCATCCGAAACTCCGAGAAAAAGAGACAGCTGTTTTTTTTCTTTGACCACAGAAAAGAGCCTCTGCCCTTCCCTCATGGCTGTGCTCAAGACTTCCAGAGGAAGGCTCAAGTAGTCTTCTGGAAAAGACCCGAGGAAAACATAGGGATATTCGACATCGTAGGTGAGATGCTCTAAGAGCGCTTCATCCGGATAGCATGAAGCCATATGCGGTAATAACTTTCGCTCGATCTGATTAAGGATCATCTTTCTTCTCTCGCCCTGACTGATCACAACCTTCATTTTTTTCAGCACTGTCTTGTATTCGCTGAAGCTTCTCACCTTGATTTTCCTGGGGCAGTGGACCTTATGGCCAAAAATGAAGGTGTCGGCAGTCACTCCTCCGACAGAGAAAGCAAGAGTTTTTTCATCGAAAACACAGAGAATATTTTTTATCGGGCGGGAAAACTTGAAAGGGCTGCTTCCCCACCTCATC
>JAOUKO010000402.1 GCA_029882525.1 Candidatus Aminicenantota bacterium
CGCCGATGACATCGTAGAAATATTTATTCCGTGATCCATGAACTCTCAACAACTTGAGTTTCTGAGCCAGGTCCTCATCGTTGGTCAGAACCATTCCGCCGTCACCGAATCCTCCCAGGTTCTTCGAAGGAAAAAAGGATAAAGTGCCCGTATCTCCGAGAGAGCAAGCCCTCTTGATGCCTTCAGGAGTGGGGTACTCTGCTCCGATGGCCTGGGCGGCATCCTCGATAACGGACAGATCAAACTTCTTTGCCAGGCTGACGATGGGAGTCATATCCGCATACTGACCGTAGAGATGGACCGGGATTACAGCTTTGATCATTGGCTCACCGTGTTTATTGGAATGAGCCTCAAGCAATGCGGCCAGTTTCTCCGGGTCAAGGTTATATCCTCTCTTCTCGATATCGCAGAAGACCGGCCTGGCTCTGACTCTGGCAATCGCGCCCGCAGTCGCAAAAAAAGTGAACGGAGTGGTGACCACTGCGTCGTTATCCCCCACTTCTAAAGCCATCAGGGAAATGATCAAAGCATCAGACCCGGAGGAAACTCCCACAGCATATCGGGCTCCGCTGTAAGCCGCGACTTCTTTTTCCAGACTCTCCACTTCTGTTCCCAGGACAAAATTCTGGGAGCTGACCACATCCATGATTTTTTGATCAATCTCTTCCCGAATGGTCTGGTATTGAGCTCTCAAATCCAAAAACGGGATATCCATTTTCTTACCTCTTATTTAATAACCTTTTTTAATTTTTCCTTCTCGATAATCAGCTGTCCTTGATAGGTCACATAATTGAGAAGAATCAGCACTCTTTCTCTGGCCGTGAGTTCCTTTTTAAAAACACCTCTCAAGCCTTTCAAGGGACCTTCCACGACTTCAATCTCATCGCCGACTTCAGGCTCTTCGCCAAATTTATCGATCGCGATGAGGCCCTCCAGTTCCCTGGATCGGATCTCACCAATGACCTTTTCCGGAATGGGAATGGGAATATCCTTGACTCCGACGACTCTCTTCACACCCCTTGTGTATCTCACCAGCTGGTATTGAGCCGGAAAATCGAAGTAGATGAATTCATAACCGGGAAAGAAAGGCTTTATGCGATTATCATAAATATATTTGGGATTATAAATCTTGATCCCGCCTTCAGTAAAAAGCCTCTCCACCTGGAATTCCTTTTTAGGCTTGGTGTTGATCACATACCAGTTTTTCATCTAAGCTTTCTCATCCCTGCTCAATCAATCCTGAAGACCGAATTTTGAATAGAAGTCAGACCGCCTGTCCTGAAGAAAATGTTTCTTTGCCGGAGTCTCAGGAATCAGGCTGAGATCACAGTCCGCATAGAGGATGAAATCCTCTCCCTGAGGGGCTTGAGCAATCACTCGGCCGTGAGGATTAACGACAAAAGACTCCCCTGAAAAGTGGACGACATCCTCTTTTCCCACGCGATTGACAAGCGCGGCAAAATATCCGTTCTGAAAAGCCGCAACTTGAAGCTCGGCTTCGAATATGCCTTCGGTCCACTCCCCTACTGCTCCGGCCTGAGGAACGATCACTATCTCGACCCCTTGCAGGCCCAGAAACCTCATGTACTCCGGGAAATGACGGTCGTAGCAGATGGCGACTCCAACGCTCCCCACACTGGTATCATAGACAAAATCTGTCCTATCACCCGGGACGTAATACCCCCTCTCATGAAACCCGGGGCCTTCCATGATGTGGACCATCCGCGTGACTCCAAGAAGCCGGCCGTCCGCATCGATGACCGGAGACGCATCAAAGGTTCTTTCTCCATCCCTCTCGAAGAGATTCAGGATCACCACCGTGCCGTACTGTTTGGCCAGGTTGGAAAACTCCTCTGTTGTCGGACCAGGAATGGGCTCGGCTTTAGCTAAGGATCCCGGCTCAGCCGGGATTTGAGGCAGAAAAGGAGAGAAGGCCAACTCGGCATAGGCAATCAATTCTGCCCCGGATCGGGCGGCTTGATGAAAAGATTCGATTCCCCGCTTGAGGTTCTCTTCATAGTCTTTTGTGGCATGCTGTTGAATCAATGCGATTTTCATTGGAAACTCCTCGATATGATCCAATCCCGGGCTCAAACCTTGGCCCTTTATCCGCTGCCAAAAGCAGCCGAACCGCCCCTCGGCTCCTATCATCTCCCCGCTTATCTTAATAAACTTCAAGGAGATTTGTAAATAGTTGCCCGTTTTTTCCAGCGAACACAGGGCAGAAAAGATTTTTATTTACCATTCCTTTCGATGACTGATGGGAAAGTCGAGTCAAAGATGCCCAACAGGCAAGCGATGCCGAAAACAAAATTTTTCTTCTATGATGACGTATCTGATACCCAGCTCATAAATTGTTTTCTCGAACGCTTTGAAACCTGCTAATTTCTGTATCTCTTCTATTTCTGGTCCTTGACAAAAATCAGCATGATCCCTGAGATGCCGGTCAGAAGGAGCGAAAGATAAAAAGGGGCATGCATGCCAAAAATTTCCCAGAGCACCCCGGCTAAGAATGAAGCCGGAAGAGCGCAGAGGCCGGTGACCATCTGGAATCCACCCAGGCAGCTAGCTCTGAACTGCAGAGGAGCCAGTTCACAA
>JAOUKO010000403.1 GCA_029882525.1 Candidatus Aminicenantota bacterium
AGAAGACCTGCTATCGCCAACAGCCCTGGAGACAGTCAAGACGATTTACGCAGAAGATTCCTCCTGGAAACAACGACAATCATAAAGAACCTTTCCTTAAGCTTATATAATACTGGAAATGTATATTAATTAGTCCAGTTGCAATATAAAAATATTAAAATAAATGAGGGGAAAGAAGAAATGCAAAGCGGCTATATTAATATTTTAAGTCGCTTCGTTTGTTTCATCATTACTTCTCATTTAGTTTACGAAGCTTCTTCAACAGATGTCCTAAATGCCACAGAACCCTCTCTCTATTCTGCAAAAAGATTATTTTAGTTATGCGAGGAGGCTGGAGGGGAAGTTCTTAAATAAAGAAGATTTATGTAAATGTCCCAGGATAAACAGGAAATTATAGATGGTATAAAAAAATACATATTGAGAAACAAAGGGAAATATAACCTGTGGTATGTGGGTGTAGGCAGTAATGCCCGTGATTGTTTATTCAAAGAACATAAGGTAAGAGAAAAGGGAGATTTGTGGATTTATAAAACTGCTGCCTCTCCTCAAGTGGCCCGTGAAGTTGAAAAGTACTTTTTGATTGTCCTTGGCACAGACGGATTGATTGGCAGCGGAGAAGAGACTGCCAAAATGGTCTACGCTTACAGAAAAGCTATGCACACTAATCCATAGGTAAAAGAGACTCGAAGATAAGGACAAAGACATAAAACTAAAAAGAGAAAATGCTTAAAGATAGTACCAAGCCCTCTCTCGGTCCTGTATTGTTATCCTCTAAGAGCTTGTCCTCTCAGAGCTTCTTTTCCCCAAGGTAACTGAGAGAGGGCTGGTTTTTAAAAGAGGAAGTGAGTTGCTGCCTCTTTTGAGAAGATAAAGGAGAAAAAAGGGAATTCTTAGGAAAGGAGGTAACAGTGTCCATAACTGAAGAGGAGTCAGGAGTTGGAACTTATGAATGTACTATCTATGGAACTAGTGTAATACTTGATGACCCTGACGACACACTTCCCCCTTGTCCTATTTGTAATAATACAGAATTTGTGAAGGTTTCTTAGTAGTCGAAATTATCCTTTTTTTATTTTGGGAAAAGGAGCGAACTATATCTTAATACTGATTTAATAAGCAAGGTAATCAATGAGTCGAGAAGGGAAATGTTATCTTTGTGAGAAGAGCGCAAGTGTCTCTTCCGCGGTCAACGAAAACAAGGATGACATTTGAGTGAAATGCGAGACTGGTGGTATTTATTATTTGGCTCTCCAGCTTTATTTGAAAAGGATTACAAGGAGATGCCCAGAGAGAAGAGGTCGGTGCTTTCTGCTTATAGGAGAGAATGTTTTGAGCTTGAAGAAGAACCGCCTGAATTAGGAGACACCGGCTTATTGATAGATATAATTAAAGAATGTGAAAACAAGACTTTAGAATACAAGGTTGAGAATTTAATTTGGTATTTAATGAATAAGTTATTTCATACAGCAATTTTGTTTCATAAGGTGCGGAGAAGGATTTCAAGCTGAAATTAGTAAATTCAAAGGAAGGAGAAAGAGAAAGGAGATATCAAGTCAAAAGGAGGAAAGCAATGAAGTTGGCAGGAGCATTGCTCATTTGTTTAGGTTTGCTCTTTCGACTTTTAAATGCAGCGAGTTTTGGGATCATATGGGCTTTGATCCTTACGGGTATAATCATAGTGCTGTTAGGATACCTTTTTAAACCCAGGCGCTCAATGAAATAAAACTATCATGCAAGTATAAGAAAGAGATTTTAAAAAATTGAAGATAATTTTTGGTTTTTTCATATCTTGTAAGAATCCAAAGGATTGAAATTTTGGGGATTGCTAAGCTTGATTATCCAGTTCACACCTTAGACAACCGATTGATCCTTCCGGCAGGTGCAGAGCTAACGCCAGAGATAATGGATGAATTAATCGCAACTAACAAGGGAGCATCTTATAAGACGTTTTCCCTTTTGGAGTATGGCTCAGTTTATCAAGATATGCTCCACTCACTCCAGAACCCCCCTTACAATGTCATCTTCGAAAGTTTAAATAGAACAGTTACAATAACCCTGATGAAGAAGATCCGTTTCATCCAACCAATCCTGAAATTCCTTGATTATTTTAAAAAAAGCGACTTTTACACTTACCGACACTCTCTGGTCGTGCTCGCCCTTTCAACAATCATGGCTCGAACTCTGTTGGAAGAACCCAAGGACTGGATCACAGAGGTCATGGCAGGGACTATACATGATTTCGGTAAAATATGCGTTCCTCTTGATACATTGAAAAAGAATGAGCCGCTCAACAGGGAGGAAAGGAATATCCTGGTACACCATAGCTTGGCTGGCTTTGTGCTTCTCAGTTATTACCTTCAAGATCGCCGGAGTTTTGCAGCAAGAGTAGCTAAAGAACACCACGAACGAAAAGATGGTTCTGGATATCCTCTAGGCATCTCACTGAAAGATAGGATGGTAGAGATCATTGCCGTATGCGACGTTTATGATGCCCTCCTTTCGCCAAGGCCTTATCGGCCTACCGCATATGACAACAGGACAGCCTTGGAGGAGATCACCGGGATGGCCCAGGAAGGGAAATTAAGCT
>JAOUKO010000404.1 GCA_029882525.1 Candidatus Aminicenantota bacterium
TGGGCTTGTGTTATCCGCAGAAAGATATACGTATGGTCTATCAGAACATCAGGACCGGAACCCGGAATTCGGTCGCCATCGCGGTCGAATGGCTCGACAACGTCCTGAAAAAAGACGTGAAAGACGCACTCCTTCCGATTGTCGAAGACCTGGATCCCGCAGAAAAAACAAAGAGATTTCAGAAAATTCTTAAGAATTTATCCGATCTTTAGCCGAAATCGGTCTTGCGCCAGGGATCAAGAAGGCGGTGATGCGCATCTGGCCACCACCCCGGGGACAAGCGCAGTGTCGGTGACTGCCTTGAAGTGTTTGAGAAGGACCTGGACGGCAGCTTGGCAGAGCGAGCACAGAAGCCTGCGCTTGTAGCGGAAGAAGATACGCAGTATCCTGGGGATGGTGAAGACGACCTGGCAGGGGGGGACATCTAAAATCAGTCCAGAAGCCCCAGCAATAAATGTTCAACTTTTTTTGAAAATACACCTTAAAGTCAAGCTTGATGTTTGGGAGCCCATTCCTGGGTCTATCGAAATTTCATATTGATATTTTCTCTACAGACAGATCGTCTGAATTACAGCCGGGATATATGAATGATACCAAATTATTTAATACTTTCAATGTACTACAAAATAAATATAAAATAATTATGAAAAAAGTTCGATTTGAATGGGACAAAAAAAAGTGAATAAAAAGATCTATTTTGAGAGATTAATATGAAAAAAGAATATGATCTTAAAAAGATGAAAAGTAGAAAAAATCCCTATGCCAACCGTCTGAAAAAACAGATAACGATCCGTTTGGATAATAACACCATAGAATATTTCAAAGAGCTTGCCAGAGAGACGGGATTCTCATACCAGACGCTTATTAATCTCTATCTGAAGGATTGCGCTGAGAATCGCAAGAAGCTAAGAGTTCAGTGGATCGAACCCAGTTTTAAACAGCAATAAGATAAGGGACCCGGAATACAAGTGGCGGGCGGTGAGCAAATGATAAACATGTATGATTCCACACAATCACTCACAGCGGAACTGATGAATTTCTTTTTTTACGGAATTTTGATAAAACAATCGGAGGATAAGTGAAAACTCCGCACTCTCGATTTTCCAGATTTATGATTGTGGGATGTCTCATTCTGGTCTCGGCTAATTCATCATCCTCGCAGACCCTCGATCTCAAAGGCCTTCTGTCCGGATGGGTCACTGTGAATACGGAAAATATTTCCGAGCCACAGTTCGGTCTGTATTATATTCCTGAATTCTCGATCCAAAAATCCCTCTCACAAAATTATGCCCTTGATTTTGATTTTTCTTTGAATATCAATGGAACAGTCCGTCCGCAAGCCCAGGAAGGAATTCAAACAAGCGGCGATATCAAACTCTACAGAATGTGGGGGCGGTTTTCGTCCTCCCGGTTTGAAGCCAGGCTCGGACTCCAAAAGATAAATTTTGGCTCGGCTTCCCTTTTGAGGCCTCTGATGTGGTTTGACCGCATCGATCCCCGTGATCCACTGCAGATCACCGATGGCGTTTACGGCCTTCTCATGAGGTACTACTTCTTGAATAATGCCAATATCTGGATTTGGGGACTTTACGGCAACAACAACACAAAAGGATGGGAGTTTCTTTCGACCAAGGCTCGATCTGTTGAATTGGGAGGGCGCTTCCAGCACCCTGTCGGAAACGGAGAGATGGCTCTCACCTATCATCACCGACAAATTGATCCAAACCAGAGTCTTCCTGGTCTGGATTTGACTGATGTTTCTTCTGTTCCGGAGAACCGTTTCGCGCTGGACGGCAAATGGGACATAGGAATCGGATTATGGTTCGAAGGAGCGCTCACTCATCAGAACAGCGAGCAGCTGCCCTACCCATGGCAGAAAGCCGTTACTGTTGGATTCGATTATACCTTCGGTCTTGGCAACGGCCTGAATCTGACCGGGGAATATTTTGTTTATACAAGCAGTCAGGAGGCCCTGGGTTCTGGCGATAGTATGAAATTTTCAGCCTTGTCTATGAATTACCCCTTGAGTACACTGGATAATCTGAGCTGTATTTTTTATTATGATTGGAAAAACAAGAATCTCTACAGCTTCCTCAACTGGAGACGAACATATGATCAGTGGATCATCAATGTGATCGGATTCTGGAATCCGGAACTTTTCCAGATCTACCAGAATCTGACGGAGAACAACATGTTTGCAGGAAAAGGGATTCAGATCATGGTTATTTTTAATCATTGAGAATTTTAATGGGCAAAATTCAGTTTTTAAACATGAAAGAGAGGTCACAATGGAAAACTCTTTTTTGATCAAAACTCAAGATCTTGTCAAAACCTATCCCATGGGGCAGACGAAGATTTTCGCGCTCAACGGAGTGAACCTTGGTTTTATGCCGGGAGAGTTTGCCGGCCTTGTGGGCCCGAGCGGTTCGGGGAAAACAACATTTCTCAACATCGTCGGCTCTCTCGACTCACCAACAGAAGGAAGCGCGGTTGTTATGGGGAAAAAGATCGAAGACCTGTCGCATAAACAGGCGGCATGGCTGCGCAACAAGAACATCGGATTTATATTTCAAACGTTCAACCT
>JAOUKO010000405.1 GCA_029882525.1 Candidatus Aminicenantota bacterium
CCTCATCTGGTATCCAAGCATACCTCCAGAGGATTGCGTTTGAGAAATAGCTGGTAAAAACAGCAAGAATGGCAAGGATTGCAATTATCTTCTCCTTCATCTGCTCTTCGAAGAAAACAACATCGTTTATAAAAAGCCTGTGAAAGAAATGCCTGACAAGGATGAGAATCTGCCGAATATCGCCTTTGGGAAGGCTGTATATTTTTTCGTAAGTGAACATGGATGTTCTTAAGAATCAAGTTTCATGGCTTTGAGGACGTGGTCAGCTGTTTTCTCTGAGTCCTCTCGAATAACGAGCTGGCTAAAAATATCCTCAAGGGAGGGAAGTTTCATCAGATTTCTTAAATTCTCGACAGAGTCATTGGCCACGATCTTTCCTCTATGGATGATAATCACCTTTGAACATACCTTTTCCACCACTTCCAGGATATGGGAACAATAGAAGATGATCTTGCCTTCCTGGCTCAGTTTCCGGACAAGGTCCTTGATTATCAGGGAGGTTTCCACATCCAGACCGGAGAGCGGTTCATCCAGAAGGAGGATATCAGGATTATGAAGCAAGGCAGAGGAGAGGAGAACCTTCTGTGTCATTCCTTTGGAGTAGGATGATATCGAGGAATGCATATCCTCCGCTAGGGAAAAAAGACTCATGAACCGCTCGATCTTCTCGTTCAATATTTTTTCAGGGATGTTGCGGAGTCTGCCTACCATTAACAAATAATCATAGGCGCTGAGGTGAGGATATATCTCCGCTTCTTCAGGAACATAGCCTATCCTCTTTTTATATTCATAGAGATTATCCTTAATTTTTTTGTCCAGATAATAGATGCTCCCTTCTGTCGGCTCAAGCAGTCCAGCCAGCATTCTAATGGTGGTTGTCTTGCCGGCTCCATTGGGCCCCAGATAGCCCAGGATTTCGGAAGGCTTCACCTCAAAACTGACATCGTTGACAGCAGGAAAAACCTGATATTTTTTGGTGATCCCCCTTAATTCGAGCATTTTCCTTCTAATAATAATTATAATTTCCCCCCTATGTCCCTGTCAAAAAAAGGAAAAGAGGCTTTTAACCCTGGAAGGAGTGAGCAATCGGCTTTTTCTTTTGATTCCTGAAGCCTTTTTTTTAAATTTTTTAAATTTAGCTCTTTACAAACGCTTATTTTTTGTGTATAAAGATAATGGTTCTCTTGCGCGGGCTGGAGAGAACTCACACCTTTTTAGTTCCCATCAACAACCCCCCTTTTGCTGACAACAGCCCGCACTTTATATGCAGATTGATGCTAAATCGGCCGGGTAATTATAAAATTAGCCTTACAATTGTCACAGTAGAAAGATAAATTTTCTATTTCCTTTCCTTTCTCTTTCATTTCAAATTCAGATTTCACATAAAAATCTGTACTGCTGCAATTCGGACATTCTTTGAAAGAAAGAGCTTTACAATTCCAGCATGTCTTATTTAATTCTTCTCTTTCAGCGCGTATTGATATTTCTTCTGCTTCTTCGTTCTCTGCAATAGATTTCCATTTATTAATATCAGGATGACATCCTTCTGCTCCCCAATTCAAACAGACCTCCATTAGACTTTTCATTTTTTCTTCCCCCTGAGAATTTTTCTTCCTCCATTTTCGTCTCGCTCTTTTATCTTATCTAAGGGTCGATAGGCATGGCCTTCCTGTAAGCGTAGATCATTCTGGCCGTCTTTTTTCCGCTGCAAATCGTTCCCTTTGTGCCAAGGACAATCAAGAAATGTCTTTCAACTTTCGAATTCAATTCTTCTTTCTTTATCTTTTCTAGTGAGGTAATATCTCATTCCCGATTTCAAAAGCCAGCCCTCTCTCAGTTTCTTGGGGAAAAGAAGCTTTGAGAGAACGGACTCAAAGTGGATAATAATGTAGAACCGAGAGAGGGCGTGGCATGTATTCTTCTTTTTTTTTCAAAAATCTTGGTCTTCTGCGGCTTTTAGGAGCAAAATTCATCTATTTACTGCCGGCAGAATAAATTTCTTATGAGGACACTCACTGCATATTTTATCTAATGCCTCTATATTCACAGAATCCTTGAATAATAAATTCGGGAATAAGGTTAAAACTTCCCTGTTGCACATTTTGCGGTTAACCCATCTTGTTTCACAGAGCTGCGACAGCCACTGAACCTTTTCCCCGGTGTCGTACCAGAAAAAACCTCCACATTGACTGCATTTATACAAAGGCCTTGACTCATCAGTATTTTTAATCCGTGCGTCATAAATATGCTCTGAATCGATACTGAAGCAGCTCGGACACATCATTTCTTCAATCATTTTCCATTCTTTTGCATAAATTTCCCTCTATTATTGTGGCTGTCTATTAAAAAAAATATCAATGTGAAAATAATGAGTATAAACTAAGTAGATAAAATACTTGTTATGCTAGAAGGCAAGTGTGCAAACGAGTTCGCAATTTTTGATTTTCAGCCTGCATTCTTCCGGTGTCTTCAGCAATCCGGAGGGTTTGAATTACAGCATATTCCCCAAAGACGGGATTTTCTTCGTGCTGATTTTATTTTTTATCTGCATCCTCTACTGTAGTCGCCAGAATCCAGC
>JAOUKO010000406.1 GCA_029882525.1 Candidatus Aminicenantota bacterium
TTTCAAGATTTTTCTCCCCTGGGATTTAACATTTGGCTCAGGCATGCAGGCTTTGGGCTCGCTCCTGGCCGTCATTACCGCAGTCTGGTGTATGAAGAGATCAAAAGCTTTGAAGGAATTCACAGAGGGGAGAGAAAAACGCTTTCCTCTGTTCCTCTACTGGTGGATGAGGGTTGTTATTCCTGCTGCCATCTTATTCGTGGGGATCAACTGGCTTCTGGAATCTGTGTTTAACATTAAAATTTTAGGGTGATATTAGGAAAATAGGGTAATGCCGAAGAGGGGACTCGAACTCCTGGATTTTTCTAACTCATTTAAAATGAGTAAATTAGAAAGGATGTTATTGAAAATACTGAAAATAATTTTTTAATTTGTTTCGATATTTTCTGATATCTTTTGATTCTGAATGGTCCCAAAATGGTCCCAAACCGCCATATTTTCCAGAAGCTTGAGGCTGTCTTTTACATTTTCAAAAAGTTGAACATTGTGGTATCATCTTTGCTTCATTTTCCAGAAGCTGAATCATGTTTTATCGGAAATTCTTCAACCAATCGCTTCTTATTTTATGTCTCGTTTTGCTCGCCGGAAGAGCCTGGGCTGAAGAACCCTTAAAAAATACTGAACAGAATAACTCAATCCTCCGCGATGAGAACGGCAAACGGTACATCACTGCCGTTCGAACAGAAACTCCATTGAAAGTTGACGGATTATTGAACGATCCGGCCTGGCAAAACGCCCGGTTTCAAGGACAGTTCACCCAGCGCGAGCCAGAAGAGGGGGCGCCAGCATCCGAAAAAACCGAAGTCGGATTTCTCTATGATGAGAAGAATCTTTACATTGGCGTCAAGTGTTTTGATTCTGAGCCGGACAAGATTATCGCCAGAGAAATGCGGCGCGATGCCATTGTCGATGATGATGACTATTTTGAGATGGTGCTGGATACTTATCACGACCATCGGAACGCTTACTATTTCATAACAAATCCCCACGGAGTTAAGCGCGAAGCGCTAATGGCTAACGAGGGCCGGGACTACAACCCCGCCTGGGACGGTGTCTGGTTATGCAGAGCAAAAATCACCGAGGAAGGCTGGTTTATTGAGATGGCTATCCCCTGGAAAACCCTGCGGTTCGCAGAGGAGGGCTCATCTGCATGGGGTTTCAACTGCGCCCGGATGATTCGCAGGAAGAATGAGCATGCCTACTGGCAGCTCATCCCGCGTGATTTTGGAAGAGGCGCAGGGATATTCCGTCTCTCCGAGGCGGGGTCGCTTCACGGCATAGCCGATGCAAAAATGGGAGGCAATCTGGAACTAAGGCCTTACTTCTTGGGAGGCATGGAAAATGATTCCAACACTGATTTCGCCACGGATCGTCTGAGTGATATCGGGTTGGACGCAAAAGTTGCACTCACAGCCAACCTGGCTTTAGACCTCACCTTGAACACGGATTTTGCCCAGGTGGAAGCAGACCAGGAACAGGTCAACCTGACGCGTTTCTCTCTTTATTATCCGGAAAAACGAGAATTTTTTCTGGAGGGTGCTGAGGTCTTCTCGTTCGGCGGGAGCGGTGGGTTCCGCTGGCATAATGGAGACACGGATATGAATCTTTTTTACAGCCGCCGGCTCGGACTTGTGGATGGCCATGAGGCACGGATACTCGGCGGCGCTAAAATGGTCGGAAAGGTAGGCAAATATCAAGTCGGAGTGATGAATATACTGACGGATGACGTCACCTATCAGGAAGAAGATGTAACAACCAGGGTCAATGCGGCAAACTTTACTGTGGTTCGCCTCCGGCGCGATATTCTCCGGCGGGCCACCATAGGGATGATGTTCCTGAACAAGGAAGACTTGCATTCCTCGGACTTTAACCGCTCTCTGGGGCTTGACGGCCACATTCCTCTGAGTCGGTACTTCACTGTGTCGGGCTATCTCGCCGCGACCTTCGGGCCTGAAGAAACGGATGATGGACAGGCCATCAATATGAACAGGCAAAACGTGGCAGGAAAACTCAGCCTGGATTACAACAGCGATCTTTGGAGAGCCTCGGCATCTCACCTGGATATAGGAGCTCGTTTCAATCCGGAAGTGGGATTTATCCGCCGTACGGATTTTCGTTTAAGCAACGCCTCCATCGAATACGCTCCGCGACCCAAAGAATCGTCGGTTATCCGGCAGTTTGGATATCAACTGCAGGGCAGCTACCGTTCCGACCATGATAACAGGATGTTAGATAATGAGATACAGGCATCATTTTCCATCGAATTCCAAAACAGCTCACGCTTCAGCATCAATATTCAACGGCAGAGTGAGTTTATCGACTATGACTGGGAAGTCCGTGAAGGCTTCCTCATCCCTGAAGGAACATACACAGGCTTCATGTATTCTGTAAATGCGGAGAGCGATAAAAGCCGTGCGATTGCCGGCGGGATTGATATTGATTATGGAAGTTATTATACGGGTCGCCAAATGAGCCTTGGTCTTGACAGCACCATTACCCGCCTCCGGCGTCTCAGGATGGAGCTGGGCTACAGGCACAACTCCATCCATCTTCCTGAAGGGAGTTTTCACACCAAT
>JAOUKO010000407.1 GCA_029882525.1 Candidatus Aminicenantota bacterium
TTGTCCGCTTCTTCCTGGACAGGAGATTCGAATTTCCAGTTGTCATCCTCGTCTTTGACAAGCACCCAGTCCAGCTCTCGCCACTTCAACTGAAGCCGGTTGACTTCCCAGCTGTAAAAATTGGCGACTTTCTTTTCCCGTAAGTCCGCAACTGCTTCCCCTAGTTCAGAAAGCAGAGAATCCTCGGCCTCGATGATCTTGGAGGAGAGGGAAGTGGTGGCGTAGAGTTTTTCATCCTTTTTATGCAGGAAAAAAGTCACTTCCTGGTTTTCAACAGGCATGGTCAGAGCGACCTCATAGTCAGGCCGGTCGAGCTCGAACTGGGCGACTTCCTCTTTATTTTTCTCTTCAGTGACAAACTCTTTGGCTTTCAGGCCGGAGAGAGAGTTGAGAATACCCGTGATCTTGTTGTCTTTAGCCAGGGCTGCAACGGGTCTCTTCAAAAACCATCCATCTTCCTTCTTCTCTGCTTCCCACCGGGATTCCTTCGCCCGCAGCTTTATGGTTTTGACGTCACCTGTCTCGAACCTGAAAATATCCTTCTGACGAAAGTCGAAAAGGCTCTTTTCCACTGTGCTCTTGAGATAGCTGGGGATCAGGACAACTCTTGCTTCATCCTCTCTCTTGGCGAAGAGTGTGTTGTCCAGCGGGTTTTCCGCGCCCAACAGGATCCTGACCGGCTTTTCCCGGTCTTTGAACCAGAGGGTGATTTCTTTTTTCGGGATTTCGTACTTTTCCAGGTCCTCTGGCTCCTCTTCCACGACTCTTTCTATCCTGAGGTCTGAGAAATTATCCGCCAGGCGGTCGACTTCATACTTATCCGCTTTGGCTGCCAACGGCTCAACGATGACCCATTCCTGCTTGTCATCCTCAGCAGTTTTTTCAAAGGTGATGCTATCGCTCTCTCTTTTGAGCGTGATTTTCTGAACGTCATCAGAGGAAAGGGCAACCAGCTTGCCTTTTTCATCTTTTTCACCTTTTCCCTTGAACTCTTCAAAAAGGAGCACGAACGCCAGGAGAGCCACAAAGGCCACAAAGAGGATTAAAGTGGTTTTGAATTTCATAGCGAACGTCTCCTCATCCAGACACTGATTCCTGTAACAAGGACGATAAGAGGAAGGATGATGACCGAGACGAAGAAGAGGATTCGTCCCTGGGTAGCGGTGAGCTGGATCAATCGGGGTGAAGCTGTCCGGGCCTGGATGGAGATCAGGTCCGCTTCTTCGGCCAGCCAGTTGACTGCATTCAGGAAGAGGTTGCCGTTACCTGAAAGATTGTAGTATCTGTTGGTGGCGAAATCCGAATCGCCGAACACGGCGAGCCGGCCTTCCTGTTTGGGCTTTTCTTCGGTCTCTTCAGGTTTGGCCTCCACTTCCTCGGCTGGAGTTTCTTTCTCTTCTTCAACCTCAGATGGCTCTTCCTTCTCTTCTTCCTTGGGCTGGACCGTTACCACAGCGGCTAAAGATACGGGACCGGCCACATCCTTTTCCTCATCAAAGGAGACTTCCTGCTGGGTGAGCTGCCTCTCTGACCAGGAGTTGGTGCTGGTTTTGGCTAGGATCGCGGTCGAAACTCCTTCTGGTTTTTCTTCGGTTTCGTTCACGGACCGCGCCAAAGGGAAAAAAGTCGCGAAGTCGAAATTCCTTGTGATCTCGTGGTATTCGTAGCCGGTAACGATGGGCATGAAATAATCTCCTCCCATGAGGCGGGAGACGGTATCGACTATTAAATCGTCCTCGAGCTGGATGCCGAACTCGATAAGAAAGGATTTCAAGCCCGGGGCCATCTCCGGGTCGACCATGAAGAATACCCGGCCTCCGTTATGGATGAAATTCCGGATGGTCTCCACTTCGTTGGGAAGGAGGTCTTTTTGGGCTCCGGGGATGACCAGGATCGAGCAGTCTTCAGGGAAATTGTCCTCGAGAGCCAGAGTGAGTTTTTTGACTTCGTAGGCGAGTTTTTCCAGCTCTTGTTTGGCCAGAGAATAACCTCTTGCTTCCGTGTCATCTGAGCTCGCCTCTCCGTGCCCCTCGAGAAAATAGATCACCTTTTTCTTTTTTCTCGAGACTTTTACGATGGCATTGGTTAAATCCTCTTCACTGGTGGTGGTGATGCGGCTTTCCTTATCGCCGCTTTCCAGGATCGTGGTTCCGTCTGTCGTGACGTCGTATCTCTTGACCAGTCCTGGATTCTTATCCGGGTCGATGAATTCGTATTTGAACTTTTTGGAGTGGTAGGCATAGTTCTGGAAGAGCTCTTCCATCCTGTTCTTGTTATAATTTCCTTCTAAAAAGAAACTTTTGATGTAGACATCGTTTTTCAAGTTTTTCAGGACCTGGATGGATTGGTCGGAGAGGCTGTGCATTTTGGACTCGGTGAAGTCGAACCGATGATGGTATTTGGCGAAGAAATAGTTGACGATAACCACGATGCCCAGGACAAGAACCACGACCAGGAGCATGTTGCTGGAGTAGATGAAGGATCTTCTTTTAAAGCCTTCTTTAAGGGAAGCGATATTCAAGATGATGTATACTGCCAGAGCGGCGATCCCGGCTGCTCCGAGGACAAGG
>JAOUKO010000091.1 GCA_029882525.1 Candidatus Aminicenantota bacterium
TTGACATTGATCTGCATTGAATACCAATGATAAGAGATATGGCTCCTTAAATCAAGAAGAAGTTATGGGAGGCAAGCATCTTTATTTCCGTGATGAAGGAAACATCTGGTCTAATGGTAACGCAGTAAATAAGGTTACAATCTCTGTGCGGCCTGGATGCCGCCCTTAGCCCCCGGACCCTGAGGGAACCTGTCCCGTCGGTTCCCCCCGTCGGATAAGCCGACGGGTCCCCCCTCCGCTACTGGGGCTCGAGGGCGGCATCCAGGTCCGCTCAATAGAGGATGTCAAACGGATGATTGCGTTAACATGAGTTGAGAAGTGCGACGGCGGGACCTCTGCATTCAGAGTCCAGGGTGGAGGGTGGGAGGGTCTTGGCTAGGATGGAGGGGAACCGCCGCTTTAACAGATTTAACCTTCATGATTCACTGTCACGGAAATAGAGATGCATATGGAGTTTATTCAATATCTTTCTCTGGCCGGTCGAATCGAGTAAAATGGTTCCATGCCCGAGCTTCCTGAAGTCGAGACTATTGTCAGAAGCCTTGTCCCGAAGCTGAAGGGACTCCAGATTCGGTCTTTTCATATCCTCTATCCTCCTCTGTTTCGAGAGAAAAGTCCGGGCTTTATAGCAAACCTCAGGGGGAAAAAAATCTGCGGCGTCCGTCGCCGGGGGAAGATGATCCTCATCGACTGTGAAGGGGATATGAGCCTGCTTGTTCATCTGAAGATGACGGGCATATTCCTCTTTTCTTCGGCTGATGAGCCGGTGGACAAGCATACCCATTTCATTATTTCATTCGAATACGGGAAAAGAGAGCTTCGATTCAGGGATGTCCGTAAATTCGGGTTTGTCTCCTGTATCCGGACCGCTGAAGCGTCCTCTGTTGATGAGCTCAAATCTCTTGGACCCGAGCCTCTTGAGATCGGGCTGGCTCCCTTCCAGAGGCTTTTTCAAGGACGGAAGGCCCGGTTGAAGAGCTTGCTTTTGAACCAGAAGTTTTTAGCTGGTATCGGCAACATCTATGCTGATGAGATTCTTTTTCAGGCAAGACTTCACCCTTTGACCCCGGCTTCTCGGATGCGACAAGCTGAGCTCAAGCGGATGCATGAAGCCATGAAAGACGTGCTGGGAAGAGCCATCGCCTGCCAGGGCTCGACCATCCGGGATTACAGGAATGCCGTGGGCCAGGAGGGAAATTTTCAGAGCTTCCACCAGGTCTATGGAAGGGAAGGTTTGGCCTGCACCATCTGCGGGAGGGGGATTCGGCGCATCCGGCTCGGCGGGAGGAGCACTTTTTACTGTCCTGGATGCCAGAAGGAAGAGAAAACGGCTCGATAATGACCTGAGAGCTCAGGGGAAAAGGCCCCGGTAGCGGTACACCTCCGCGATCCGTTCAATGGCCACGCTGTAGGCTGCGCAGCGGAGCGAGATGTTTTTCTGGGTGCTTCTTTTCCACACGTCCTGGAAGGATTTGACCATCTTCCGCTCCAGCTCCGCGTTGACCTGATCTTCCTCCCAGAAGAGACCGCTCAGAGCCTGAACCCATTCGAGATGGCTGACCACCACTCCTCCGGCATTGGCCAGGATGTCAGGAATGACTGTGATCTTTCTTCCCTCCAGGATATCGTCGGCTTCGGGAGTTGTGGGACCATTGGCTCCTTCCACGATGACTTTGGCTTTGATCTTATGAGCGTTTTTCCGGTGGATCTGGTTTTCCAGGGCCGCGGGGATAAGGATATCCACATCCTGGTAGAGGACTTGTTCCCTGTCGATCTGTTTTCCAGGGTGTTTGATGACGCAGGCATGCTTCTGGACACAGTCCAGGAGCCCAGGGACATCAAGACCGTCCGGGTTGACAAGGGCTCCTGATACGTCGGATACGGCTGCAATTTTCGCTCCCATTTGGGAGAGGAAAAGGGCGGCATGACCGCCGACATTCCCGAATCCCTGGATCGCCACCCTGGTTCCTTCGAGGCTTTTCTTCATCGCCTTGAAATATTCCCGGATGATTATCGCCACTCCTTTTCCCGTGGCTTCCTTCCTCCCTTTCGAACCTCCCAGGATCTCCGGTTTTCCGGTCACGATGCTGGGCTCAGTGTAGCCCTTCATCATCGAGAAGGTATCCATGATCCAGGCCATGGTTTTTGAGGTGGTGTAGACATCCGGTGCAGGGATATCGATATGAGGACCCAGGATGGGCATGATTTCGCTCGTGTACCTCCGGGTCATTCTTTCCCGCTCAGTCTCGGATAGCTTTGTCGGGTCGCAGATGATCCCTCCTTTAGCCCCTCCGTAGGGCAGATCCAGGAGAGCGCATTTCCAGGTCATCCAGGCCGCCAGAGCCACAATTTCCTCCTCGGTGACCTCAGGGTGGTAGCGAACACCGCCTTTGGTTGGTCCTTTGGCGTTATTGTACTGGCAGCGGAAGCCCGTGAAGACCTTTGTCCTCCCGTTATCCAGTTTTATAGGAACAGACACGCGCAAGATTCGCATGGGCTTTTCCAGGATTTTTAAAAGATTCTTATCCAGGTTGATCTCTTTGGCAGCTTTGTAGAGCTGTTTCTGAGCCTTTTTGGCCAATGAGTCTTCTATCATTCCTGCCTCCGATCCGGCAATCTTGGATTTCTATGGAAGTCTGGTTGACATAAAAAACCAATTCATTATAATTGTAATTCACTTTGAATTGCAATTGATGCCTTCACCGCTTTCCCCAGGTTTGGGGAGCTGTTAAGAGATAATGCGCGGCTGAAGAAGGCAAAAACCGAGATTTTCCGTTTCACCCTTTGGAACTTGAGCATCCAGAGAAACCTGCGGGAACCTGGTTTGTTTGGTCAAACTCTGAAACAGACAGAGAATAAGATTGAAAGGAGACAGGATGGATACACAAACGTTTGAGGGAATCGTGAAATTTGCCATCGAGAGAGAAGAGGAAGCCATCAAAGCCTACGGCAGTATGATCGAGATTTCGAAAACGCCGGGCTTGAAGGAATTGCTCGCTGAGCTCCAGAATGAGGAGAGGAATCATAAAAAGCTTCTCCAGGAGTTGACGGAAGAAAAGGCGGAATCCCTAAAGGTCGAGGATGTCATGGACCTGAAAATCAGTGATTATCTTGTTGAGGAACCGCCAAGTGAAGAGATGAATTTTCAGGACCTCCTGATTCTTGCTGCGAAAAAAGAGCAGAAGGCTGTGGACCTCTACTCCAGCCTTGTCGAGAAAGCAAAAGAGGAAGAGATTAGAAAGCTTTTCGAATTCCTGGTGATGCAGGAAAAATCACACAAGCTCAAACTGGAAAAAGAGTATGAGACGCGCGTCCTCGAGTGGGACTGAGCCTTTAGAAATGACAGAAAGTTTCCTTGGGTGAGAGGTTCTGTGCGCTCTTCTCTTTAATAGATTGTTTTGAATGACTGATACAAACGCAATGAATGTTGTACCATTGTCATGGCGAGCGACTGAAAGGAGCGTGGCCATCTCATAGGAAAAAAAGAGATTGCTAAGCCTGTTCCGAGCAAAGTGAAGGAATCCCATAATCCCTCGCGGTGACATATGAAATAATGCCTTCACATTAGACATCAAGGAGGATAGGATGGAGAAATGGGAATGCACGGCTTGCGGGTACATCTATGACCCTGGACAGGGGGACCCTGATAGCGGCATCAGCCCGGGAACGCCTTTTGAGGAGCTGCCCGTTGACTGGACCTGCCCCCAGTGTGGAGTGGGCAAGGAATTTTTCCAGAAGCTGGGTTAGCGCAAACCGTGGATAGGTCCTATTCATGAGAGTCATCATTGTCGGGAATGGTTTAGCGGGGACGATCGCAGCCAAAACACTCCGCGAGCAGGATAAGCAGGTCGAGGTTGATATCTTTTCGGAGGAAAAATACCACTATTACCCCCGCCCTAATTTGATCGAGTTTTTGGCCGGGCATCTTCCGCTGGAGAAAGTGTTCGCTTTTCCTGAGGAATGGTACGGAAAACAGAGTATTAACGTCCACCTGGCCCAACCGGTGGCCAAGCTCCTGCCTGACTCTAAAGAGGTCGAGACCTCTGGGGGGAAAAGAGAAAAATTTGATTTTCTTCTCCTGGCAACCGGGTCTAAAGCCTTCATCCCGCCCATCAAAGGAGCGGAGAAGCAAGGCGTCTTCACCCTGAGAACCCTGGATGACGCTTTTGAAATCATGGAGTCCATTAAAGACCACCGGCGGGTGGTTGTTATCGGGGGAGGCCTTCTTGGCCTGGAAACAGCCCGGGCGCTTAAAACGAGAGGAGCGGAGGTGGAAGTTGTGGAGTTTTTAGACCGTCTGCTGCCGCGGCAGCTGGATGTTCGGGGAGCAGAGCTTCTCAAGCATCAGATCGAGAAGATGGGCATAAGCATCCGCCTGGGTCTGGCTTCTGAAGAAATTCTCGGGCAGGATAAAGTCACAGGCTTGCGGTTCAAGGGAGGCAAAGAGATTGACACCGATGCAACGGTGGTGGCGGCTGGAGTGAGAGCAGACATTCGATTGGCTCAAGAGGCTGGACTGGAGACCGACAAGGGCCTCATCGTCAACGATTCTCTCCAGACCGGTGTTCCGGAAATACTGGCCGCAGGGGATGTCATCCAGCATGCCGGAAGGGTCTACGGCATCATCCCGGCTTCATTCAATCAAGCCCGGATTGCGGCTCATAACATCCTGGGTCATGGGGAAAAGTATGAAGGGACCATTCCCTACAACACCTTGAAGGTCGTCGGTATCGACCTCACTTCTGTCGGCCTGGTCAATCCCGAGGACGAATCCTATGAGGAGTTCCGACTGGAAAGGGCGGAACAAGGAATCTATAAAAAGATCGTTGTCCAGGACGGAAAGATAGTCGGTCTCATCTTTCTGGGGACAAAAAAAGGGGTCAACGAGATCAGCCGGCTCATATCCGAGAAGAAAAACGTGGAGAAGTGGAAGGAATCCCTTTTGGACGAGAACTTTGATTATTCGGTAGTATGAAGAAAAAAATCTTCTTTTTCCTGGTGGTGCTGTTCACGCTTTTCTCCACCCTTCAAGCCAAGATCACCGGCTACCTCTCCCTCGATTACACCAAGGGGGAGAGAGAGTCCGGTCTCAGCCACGGGACCTTCCAGAATTCCCTGGCGGGGCTTTTGTTTTCTGGCGATATCACTCCCACTCTCTCCTATCTGACCGAGATCAGGTTCAACGCCGAGAGCGAGGTTGAGCTGGAGCAGGCCTGGATATCACTCGGTTCTTCCGAGGCTTTTAATCTTAAGCTGGGCCTCTATCTTGTCGAGTTTGGCAGATACAACCAGTTCAACCGGCCTCACCAGACGATGCTGATCCATCCTCCGCTCAATGTGGACAAGGTCTACCCCTCGTTCTGGAGGGATATCGGAATCCAGGTGCAGGGGAGATGGCGCAGCTTTTTCTATTCGGCCTATTTGGGGAACGGCCTTTCCGAAGAAGAGGAATTGACCAGGGGGCAGCAGTTCAAGGACAACAACAGGGACAAGAGCAAGGGAGGTCGAGTGGGGATGGCCCTGGGCCGGGGATTCGAAATCGCTTATTCCTACTACAACGGAAAGTATGATGAGGCGAATGAGCGCAGCCTTTCTCTTCAGGGGGCTGACCTTTCCTGGGTTGAGGAAGGTTATCAAATCTATGCCGAATATACCCGGGCCCGCCTGGAGATCCCGGATGGCACAGGCACTGCGGAAGGATTTTTTGTGCAGGCAACGATGAATTTGGGCAGACTTCGGCCCGTGGCCTGCTACCAGCTCCTGGATTACGAGGATGGTTTTCATGGACTCGGGTTTATCAGCCCGGATGACCCGGGAGCAGGGATCTCCGAGAAAAAACGACGCTGGGCTCTCGGTTTTATGGTCCAGGCTTCGGAGAATCTTGTCCTTAAATTCGAGTATGATTTTAACAGAGATAAGGATGCTGACCTGAAAGATGATTCCTTTTCTGTTCAGGCGGCTCTGATCTTTTAAGCTTGTGTGGAGGAGAAACTTCTGCTAGAATTCTTTCTCAACACGCTTTCTCCTTTGTATCAAAGCATATTTTAACCTTTTAAAGGACTTTTATGGCTAATCTGCTCGTCGTCGGAACCCAATGGGGAGATGAAGGCAAAGGGAAGATAATCGACCTTCTGACTCCGTCTTTTGACGTGGTGGCCCGCTATCAGGGGGGCCATAATGCCGGCCATACAGTCATCGTCAAGGGCAAAAAGATTGTCCTTCATCTTGTCCCCTCAGGGATTCTCCACCCCGGCAAACTCTGTGTCATCGGGAACGGAGTCGTCCTCGACCCCAGGGCTTTCCTGGAGGAGTTGGAAGAGCTGAGGAGATACGGGATCGAGGTCGATGATAACATCGCTGTCAGCAAGAACGCCCATCTCATCCTTCCCTATCATTCGCTGCTGGAAGAAGTGTGCGAGGAAAGACGGGGAAAGAGGATGATCGGGACTACCCGCCGGGGGATCGGCCCCTCCTACGAGGATAAGATGGCCCGTCGGGGGATCCGGGTCGGAGACCTTCTGGATCTCGACGTGCTCAAAGAGAAGATCGAGGAGAACGTCGAGCTCAAGAATATCTATTTCGCTCATTTCAACAAGCCCCTTGTTGATGCCAGGACTGTCTATGAAGAGTATAAAGAGTACGCTGCCCAGATCAAAAAATATATCAAGGACGTCTCGCTTCTCCTGGATGAAAAAATGAGAGCAGGGAAGTCCGTTCTTTTCGAAGGAGCCCAGGGCACGCTCCTGGATATCGACCATGGGACCTTCCCCTTTGTCACCTCATCTTCCTCCACAGCCGGAGGTGTGTGTACGGGATTGGGAATCTCACCGCATCGCATCGATTCCGTTATAGGAGTGGCCAAGGCTTACACCACTCGCGTTGGCAGCGGCCCCTTCCCCACGGAGATTTTCGATGATGCAGGGAAATACCTGAGTGAGCGGGGGAATGAGTTCGGGGCCACGACCGGCCGTCCCAGACGCTGTGGCTGGTTTGACGCAGTGGCTGTCTCCTATTCCTGCCGGGTGAACGGCATCGACCGGATAGCCCTGACCAAGCCGGATGTTCTGGATGGCCTGGATGAGGTCCAGGTGTGTGTCGGATACAAGTACAAGGGCCAGCTTCTCTCCGGTTTTCCCACCGAAAGCTGGGTTTTGAGTCAGGTCACTCCCCAATACAAGAAGGTTCGGGGATGGAAGGAGGGAGTCGGGAAGATAAGAGATTTCGGCTCCTTGCCCGATACCTTCAAGGATTACATCAAGCTCATCGAGGACTGTGTGGGGACCAGAGTGGCGGTCGTCTCCACAGGCATGGAGAGGCGGGATACGCTATTGCGGGAAAATGAGCTGAGAGAGCTGATTGACCTGAAAAAAGTGAGAACGGAGATCTGATCTTCCTTGTCCATGAGTAAGCCGGAATCCGAGAAACTCCTGCAGTGGGTGGAGATCGACCGCTTTGCTTTGACTCACAACATCCGGCAATTCCGCAGGCTGATCGGAAAAAAGAGAAAATTTCTGGCCACGGTCAAGGCCAATGCCTACGGTCACGGGATGCTGGAGGTTTCGCAGACCGCGGTGGCGGCCGGGGCGGATTGGCTGGGCGTTCAGTCCCTGGAAGAGGGGATTCTTCTTCGGGAAAAGGAATTCACCTCTCCGGTACTGGTCTTGGGCCATGTTCCGTTTGAGGGTCTGAAAGAGGCGGTCGCCCATGAGCTGCGTCTGACCGTCTATAACTTCGAGACGCTCGAGCGGCTCGCTCAGGCCTGCCGCGAGCTCCGGAAAAAGGCAAACCTTCACCTGAAGATCGAGACCGGAACTTACCGCCAGGGAATTACCGAGGAAGATGTCCTGTCCTTTGCCAGAAAGGCCCGGGAATTTCCTGAGCTGGTCCTGGAGGGGATCTCCTCCCATTTTGCCAACATCGAGGATACGACGGATCATTCCTATGCCCAATACCAGCTCGATACTTTTAAGAGAATCCTTGGGATGCTCGAGAAGAATAAAATCGAAATCCCTCTCAAGCACATGTCCTGCTCTGCCTCGGCCATTCTTTTTCCGGATACCTATTTCGATATGGTGCGGGCCGGGATAAGCATGTACGGCCTCTGGCCGTCAAAGGAAACATTTCTTTCCTGTCGCCTCCAGAACCGGGAGCCGCTCCTCCTCAAACCTGTCCTCTCCTGGAAGACCAGGGTCGCTCAGGTCAAAAAAGTCCCGCGGCGCGCTTTTATCGGCTATGGATGCACTTACCGGACCAGCCGCGAAACAATCCTGGCCGTTGTCCCCGTGGGATATTATGACGGCTATGACCGCCGCCTGTCCAATTCCTCCTATGTCCTGGTCAAAGGCAAACGCGCGCCGTTGCGGGGAAGGGTGTGCATGGACTTCATCCTGGCGGATGTGACCGATATCCCTGGAGTAGAAGTGGAAGAGGAAGTCGTCCTCCTCGGGAAGGACGGGGAGGAGAGTATCACTGCCAATGACCTGGCCTCGTTGGTGGGGACCATCAATTATGAGATCGTGACCCGGATCAACCCGCTCATCCCCCGCATCCTCATCTGATTGTGCCTGATTGACTTGGGCCGGGGATTCGGCTAAAATTTGTGCCTTCGGCGGTGTAGCTCAGGCGGTTAGAGCATGCGGCTCATATCCGCAGTGTCGGGGGTTCGAATCCCTCCACCGCCACTTTCCTGGCATCCAGCTGAACGGGTAAGAGCAATCCTCTTTTTCTGGCAATAAAGACAGGTCAAGGCTCGATTTCAGGCCGGAAAGAGTTTAAGGCCGTAATCAATGATTCTGGAGATTGTCAAAAAAACCATCCAGGAGCAGGGTCTTCTGGAACCCAAGGATAGGATCCTGATCGCCTATTCAGGCGGAGCAGACTCCTCGGCCCTGCTTCATCTCCTCCTTGAGCTCCGTGAGGAATGGTCCTTTGAGCTTTTCCTCGGGCATTTCAACCACAAACTTCGTCCCGGTGCGGAGGAGGACGAATGTTTTGTCAGGAGCGTGGCCGGGAAGTATTCCCTTCCTCTTTTTACGGGCAGCGAAGATGTCAGGGCCGAAGCCGAAGCCGCAGGATTGAATATCGAGGAGGCGGGACGAAAGCTCAGGTACGATTTTTTAGGCAAAACAGCTTCGGAGATCGGCAGGGCCAAGGTGGCCACGGGTCATACCCTGACCGATCAGGCCGAGACGCTTCTGATGCGGCTGATGAGAGGAAGCGGGCTGCGGGGGCTGGCCGGGATCTTCCCGCTAAAGGACGATGTGATCGTCAGGCCTCTTCTCCGGGTGGAGAGGGAGGATGTCGAGGCCTACCTTAAGAAAAATAAGATTGAATTCAGGGTGGATGAGAGCAACTTTGACCGCCGCTTTCTCCGGAACAGGATCCGGCTCGACCTTCTTCCGTATCTCAAAGAGAATTTTGAGCCGGCCATCGTCCAGCACCTGGGAAGGATCGCCGCTATCATCCGGGAGGAAGACAGGCTGCTGGACAAGATCACCCGGGAAAAGGCCCGGAAGGCAATCGCCGGCAAGAACGCCGATATTACCCTGGACCTTCAGTACCTTTCTTCTCTTCCCCGGGCGCTGGCCAGACGGGTCATCCGGGAGTTCATCACCAGACTGAGGGGAAGCCTGAGGAAGATCTCCTTCGATGATGTGGAATCCGTGCTGGCTCTTGCTGACGGAAAAGAATATTCGTTGAAAGAGCGCCTGGTCCTGCGCAGAGAAGGGAACCGGGTTTTTTTGAAGAAGAAAGCCCGTGCTGAGGATTACGAATGCCGGTGGAGCGGGCAAGAGCCTCTTGAGATCAAAGGATTGGGATTGGGGTTTACAGGAAAAAAATTCCGGATGGAAAAAGCTTCCTCTCTAAGTTTTGACGACCGAACCCAGGCTTGCCTCGACCTTAAAAAGCTGCAATTCCCTCTTCTGGTCAGAAGCCGTCGGGAGGGGGACCGCTACCGGCCTTTAGGCGCGCCCGGCCAGAAAAAGGTCAAAGAGATCATGCGCGCCAGAGGGATTCCTCTTTCCGAGCGGGAGAGGCGTCCTGTCTTCCTCTCCGGAAACGAGATCGTCTGGATCCTGGGTCTACCGGTCTCCGATAGATTCAAGATCAAAGAGGGAACCATCGATATTTTCCAGATAAAAAAACTATAGTCAACCTTGGAGGAGGAAATGACTTTCCCCTTCCAACGCTCGCTTCCGCTCGCTGCCTCCCCTTCTCGGGCGGGGCAT
>JAOUKO010000408.1 GCA_029882525.1 Candidatus Aminicenantota bacterium
TCTCACCAAGACCTAATAAAATGCCGCCGGCCATCAGATTCACCCTTTCTTCCGAATAGTCCCGCTAACCTTCGTTTTAATCCTGAGTCCATAAGCAGAGTGCAGTCGGATGTTGAAAAGCACTTTTTTGAAGGCTGAGGATATTGAAATCAAAGCGTTAATTTGTTAACTTTCTCTTTTTTCGATGAGAAAGATAAAGCTAGCCCCGGGCATACTGACCATTCAATTACTGGTCCTTTTCTCCTACTCTTCTATCGCCATCCTGACTCTGCTCTCTCTGTTTTTTGAACATTTGGGCGGAAGCCCGCGGCAGATCGGCTTCCTGATGGGGCTTTTTTCCCTGGCGGCATTCTTGTCCCGGCCTTTTGGCGGCTGGCTCTTGAGCAAGTATAATCCCCAAAAAGTCATGATTGCAGGGCTCATCCTTCTGCTGGTCGTAACGGCCTTGTACCCGCTTATCCGGGAGCTGAACTGGTTGGTGGTGTTCATCAGGATTTTTCATGGCCTGGGCTTTTCGGTCTTTATCCTGGCCGCCTTGCTGATCACCATAGTGTTGGTCCGTGAGGAGGAACGGGCTTATGCCCTAGGTGTAGTCTCGACGGGTTTTATGCTTCCCCTGCTTATCGTCCCTTTCTTGGGGGAAGAGATCATCCATACATTCGGGTATTTCCTTTTTTTCCTCATGGCTGTATTCCTGGCTGCTATTCCCCTTGTCTTTTCTTTTTTTGCGAAGATCGATATCCCCCGGTTATCAGACGATTCACAGGCCAAGAGAATGGGCTTTCTTCGTCTCCTGAGGCAGAAGAAAGTCTACGTGATCTATTTGCTGACACTTGTCTTCGAGATCGGATTGAGTTCCAGTCTGGCGTTTGTGCCCCTGCTGGCCCATGGCGGTTCTTCCATGCGCGCCGGCTATTTCTATACTCTTCTCGCCTTGGTTGCCGTGTTCATGCGGGTGGTCGGCGGAAGTCAGCTCAGATCCTGGGGAAGCGCGAAATTGCTCCCTCCGGCTTTTTGCTTTATTGCAGGAGGAGGTGTGCTGACTTCCCTCTCTTCGAATAATTTTTTGCTGGGATTATCCGGCATTGTCTGGGGCATAGGAGTGGGTATCCTCTATCCTCATCTTTCTGCGATCGTGGTTGAGGGAATTCCCTCAAGGGAAAAAGGAAAGGTCTTGAGTCTTTTTGCCTCATCCGTGGATTTGGGATTTGCCCTTGGACCGATCGCTTTCGGCTGGATGTATCAGTCTCTGGGGATCCGGCCGGCGTTCATTATTGTTTCTGTTTTTATTTTTATCTCTTCCGTCTTTCTGATCTTGGGGGGAAGGTCTGCGTTGTTCAATGCTAGACGGGATTCGCAGGCGGAAGAATAACACAGAAGATAAGATCACCTTGGAGGGGGAACTGACTTCCCCCTTCCAACGCTCGCCTCCGCTCGCTGCCTCCCCTTCTCGGGCAGGGCATGAACCCACGCCCTGCGACCAAGGGAGCATACCCCCTTGGATCCCCCGACGATCGGCTCCCCGCGGCAAGCCGCAGGGAACCGATCGTCGAGGTTGGAGAAGAAGAGGATCAGAGGGGCCAGATAAGCCGAAACCTGACCCTTTTATCCAGACGGGTGATTCCTTCTTTTTTCGCCATTTCAACGGCTTCATCGTATTCTTCCTGAGTGATACTTCGGTTCAGCGGAGAGTCAGGAGATATTCTCCCGCACGGACGATACTGGTCCATGATGTTGACGTAAGTATTTTTTGAGATTTCAGTAGCCAGGAAGCGCATAGCCTCCTGTGTTCCGGCCAGCCCCTCGGGAAGAACAAGATGTCTCACCAGAAGGCCTTTCAGGGCGATTCCTTTGTCGGTCATCACCAGGTCGCCAACCTGACGGTGCATCTCCTTAAGAGCGAGCTTGGCTGTGACGGAATAATCAGGGACCTGGGAGTATTCCTGGGCCACGGTGTCTTCGGCGTATTTGAAATCGGGCATGTAGATGTCAAAAACTCCCTCCAGCAGTTTGAGACTCTCGACTGCATCGTAGCCTCCGGTATTATAGACGAGCGGGACGGAAAGCCCTTTTTTGACAGCCGTGGGAAGGGCTTTCAGGATCTGGGGGACGTAGTGAGTCGGAGTGACGAAGTTGATGTTGTGACAGCCCAATTTTTGGAGCTGAACCATCGCCGAGCCCAGCTGCTCGAAGGATATTTCTTCCCCTTCTCCCAGATGGCTGATGGAGAAGTTCTGGCAGAACGCACATTTAAGGTTGCAGTGAGTCAGGAAGATCGTGCCTGAACCGTGGACGCCCACCAGGGGATTCTCTTCTCCGAAATGGGCAGCAGCAGAGGAGATTTCGGGAAGGAGGCCCGCGCTGCAAAAGCCCTTCTCACCCTGGACGCGGTTCACGCCACAGTGGCGAGGGCAGAGTCTGCAATTTTCGAGCAGGTGAAAAGCGCGCTCAATTTTTTCCGGGAAAAGGCCATCCCGATAAGTCTTCAGATAGGCAGCCTCAAAATTTTTTGCCTTCATCTCACAGAGTCAAGATTATACC
>JAOUKO010000409.1 GCA_029882525.1 Candidatus Aminicenantota bacterium
CGGTCCTGTGCCGGAGGAAATGGAACAGACGCGCACTGTACCTGGAAACAAGTTCCTCGAACAGAGAGCACGAGCCTGCTGCGACTTTCAAGGCCAGCTCCTCATCGGATAAATGTTTGACCTTCGAGATTCTATCCATCTATCAACTTTTTATTTTATGAGATTGCTTCACTCCGTTCGCAATGACATAAAATCCTGTCACTTTAAGACCTACTCTTTTAATTATAGCTCTCTATGATAGCAGATTTATGTATTCATAATAACCGATTTACAGATTAGGGATGAAGGTCGAACCCGGTCAGTATATGAAACGGCGAAAATTTCACCCTTCCCAACAGTATTTCGACAAGCTCCTTGACAGGATAAAACATCTCTACCCGGATTTTCTTACCTTCGGTCGCGATTTTAATCTCCTCTTGAGGAAGCCGTACAGTTATATCGGCTTCTTCCATCTGCATGGTCGCCAGAGAAATGAGACCTCTTATGATACTCTCCATGTTTTTAGCGTCTTCAAGTGTTTTGACGGTAATATTGAGCTTCATATGGATATTCTCCTTCTCTTCTGTGAGAGTGTATAAGGCTGATTCTGTCTTTTTAAAGACGAAAACTTTTGTGTCAAACCCTACCATTTCAGAGATGTCTTTGGCTAAAGCTGCAAAGAAGGCATTCGAGGGGATCTCATTCAGATATGGCATCAAGGAAGAGGCTGTTATGTTGGCTTTTTTCCCGGCGATGACATCCAAGGCTGTCTTGATGGCGGTCTCATCTTGGGCCAAAAGAGCGAGATGGTCATCGGCAAAAGCTCCGAATTCATGATAATCCCATTTGTGGATGGTGAAATTGCCGTGTTGGATCTCCCTGTGGGACTCTTCCACTGCCAGAAGGCCGAGGAGATACTCTCGATCGAAATTTCCCCTTAGACAGGTTACGATATTCTTCTCGCCTTTTCCGAATCCGTAGATGGTGACTCCGTTGATGTCTTTCAAGATGTCGATCTTGTATTTATCGTAAAATTCAGCGTTTTTACCCCTCAATCCGAGAATGTTCTCATTATTCAAAAGCTGGTCTCCAAATCGGGTGGAGGTGAACTTTTCCACATCAAAGTGTATCACCCAATTTGTCTCAGCAGGGATGATCGACTTTTGAAGGGGTGTGGCTTTTAACTCGCCTAATAAGAAAAGCGTCAACAGGATTATTACAAAGAAAATGACTGCCTTTTTCATCTTTTTTCTCCTTTTTCCGGATTGGTTTTGTTCACCCTATTATACGCTGCAGCTTCTCGAACGTTACATGGAAATTGGGGACAGTCTCTATTTTTTGAGAAAGGAAAACAGGAGTGGATAAGTGGTTAGACTGATATTTTGATGTATTCTACTTTGGTAGATGGTTCAGGGACGGCCAGGCCCTCTTTTTTCAGCCCTTCAATATGAAATTGAATGGCTTCTCTCATGCGTGATAGCGTTTCTTCTATAGTCGCTCCGGTGGAGACACAGCCTGGCAAATCCGGACTGTAGGCAGAATAGTTCCCGTCAGCCTTCTCTATTATGACAGGGTATTTAAACACTTTTTTCCCTCCCATGTTTTAAACCTGCTTGCTTGAGTATGCTGTTGAGTGTTCCTTTTGCAAGCTCATCATTCAAATGCCCAGCGATAGTGACAACACCCTTTTTATTTTTATGTTTAAATTGCCTATGACTTCCTCTCATTCTTACCATGAACCAGCCATCCAGTTCAATAATTTTTATGATATCTCTGATTTTCATTTTTGATCATGTATAAATTGCCTTGTTCATCGGCTGTGTGATATGGAAGGGAAGTCTTCAAAAGGGTATGTCTTCCTGTTTGTTGTCTCTTTATGTTCATAGACGGCGGTAAGATTATTTATTCTCGCTATTATGAAACATCACAGAAAATAGGTATTTGAGAGGAATCATTAAGAATCAGGCAAGAAATTTGAATTTTTAGGTTTGAAAGCCGAGGAAGCAAATGGTGATGAAAAGAATGAATAACTGGTATTCTGAGCTGAGTGAACACTCAAAAATTTTGAAACAATCCTATTTACTCTTTTTTCTTCGGAAAGCCGAGACGAAAAAGATTGGAATGGCCAGAATCAAGATAGAAATGATGGCCGTCAATAGCGGACCAAAATGGACCATCGAATAGCTGAAGGCGACAACCGGAATAAGATAGAACCGGATTACGGTCTTCAGTACTCTGTGTTTGGCGATGCACCGGGCAGCAAGAGGTGAATATTTGTAGTAGATTTTGACCAGGCGCCGGCCGGGCTTTGTTCGCACAAGGTATTTGTCCCTGAAATCCCGCAGAACTCTCACATGGGGGTGCGAGGGGGAGTCATAAGCCGCGGTAGCAATGGTGCAGGTCGCAATCCTGAATATTTTATCCAGCACATTTTTATCGTCCTCTTCCACAGGAATAAAATTAGCTGTTACGCTTTTGTTTGAATTCAGAATTACTGTTAGTGGATTACTCGTCCCTGAAAGGCACTCGCTCCATTCGCTGAACTGATATCCGCTTTCAGG
>JAOUKO010000410.1 GCA_029882525.1 Candidatus Aminicenantota bacterium
TGAACGGCGAGAACTCCACAAACACTGAGGATTGCGGGGCTTGGGTCAGAGAGTTCAAAAGAGGCAAAAAGGCGATTTGTATTCCTGATACGGTCAGGACTTCCTTTGCCCTTCTGGCTTTAAACACAGCGGGCAGGTCTTGCGAAGATAAACCTGTTGAGTTGGGCATTAAGTGGCTGCTGAAAACTCAAAATAAGGATGGAAAAGGATGGGGATACAGGCCGAACAGTGAGAACTCCCTTTTCCCAACTTGCCTGGCCCTGGAAGCACTGCTCAGGATGTATTCTGCGGGAGAAGAGCAGAGCCTGAAGAGCCCTATACAGGATGTCCTTGACCATATCTTGTCTTACAGGAATGATGATGGTTCATTTGGAAAAATGCCCGGCCTTGTTGCCACCCATACCCTTCATGTAATATGTGTTTTTCAAATGGCCAGCGACTTGGACTTCAATATCCCCAGAAAAGAGATAGAGAGTGCCAAAAACTGGATTCGCAATAATAAAGACCAGACAGTACGCTGGTCGAATGAGACGATTCGGCTCGAAAAGAAGGAGAACAGCCCGGCTAATTACACCTTCTCCCACCTCAACCCGGCAATGTATCTCAGAGTGTTCGGCGAGAAGCTTTTCCCAGAAGATGATATCGGCGAGGAATCTTTGATTGTCCTCGATGATAATATAGACCCTGTGACCCATGCTTTTTGCGCCAAACGTCCTGTCTCCTGGGCGACGGCCAAGGCCTTGATGGGGCTGGCGAAGATGCCGTCTTTGATTAAAGATAAAGAGTTTCCGGTCAGGAAATCGCAGTCAGTTCAACCCCAGGGCCGGCATTATATTTTTGGCTTTTTAGCCATTCTTGTACTGGCTTCGGCAGTATTGGAGGGAATGGGAAAATTGAGTATGACATTTGCTTCCGTGACTTATGCTGTTATACTGGCGCTTCTGCTGGTTTACGGCTATATTTCAGAGAAGAGCTTTGTGAAGCTCTTTATCCGGAGATTAAAGCAGAAAAAGTGACCAGGAAATAATGGAGAGGCTATGAATAAAGTAAGGGTGAAGATTTGCGGCATTATGACGGTTGAGGAGGCGTTGAGCTGCGTAAGGGCAGGAGCAGATGCTGTGGGGATCATCATGGGCATAAGATACCTGGCTGAGGATGCTGTGGATGCTGTTTCGGCCAGAAAGATTTTGAGCCGGGTTCCTCCGTTTGTAAGCTCAGTGCTTGTAACGCATCTTGTATCTTCGACGGAAATCATGGAGCTCTACAAAAAAGTCGGCACGACTGCCATCCAGATTCAGGATGCTATATCCCCTGATGAACTGAAGTCGTTAAGGAAAAATATTCCTCATGTGAGAATCATTAAATCCGTGCATGTGGTGGACAGGGGAGCGATAGATGAAGCGAAATTCTGGGCTCCTCTTGCTGATGGCATACTCCTCGATTCGCGAACGCCGGAAAAAATAGGCGGGACCGGCCTCGTCCATGACTGGAATATCAGCCGTGATATAGTCGGGATTATCAAAAAGCCGGTTATCCTGGCCGGCGGCTTGACTCCTGAGAATGTGATTGAGGCCATAGATAAAGTCAAGCCATTTGCGGTTGATGTGAACTCAGGAGTCGAGTTCAGGGACGGAAGAAAAGACCCGAAGCGTGTGGCTGATTTTATAAACCGCGCCAAAAGCTGGCGCTGAACGAGGATTATCTCCAGTCCGCTTGTCCGTCTTGCCAGTTCGCAGGTTGCGTTCATTCTCAGGGCCCTGTGACCGTCGGGAAGTCGTTGGTCCGGAACGGCTAGGCCGCAGTCCTTCGCGATTGAACAGGCTAAGCAGATGAATTGAAAAAGACTAGGAATTTTCTTTGGGATAACCGACGGGATGATTCAAGATAGGGAATTGGGTTTCCTTTAGTTTCAGCAGGCTCTTGATGAGGTCCTTGTTCATGGAGGCGCGGGGCCTTGTGGCCAGCCCTGTAGCCGCGCAGAAAAGTGAGATATTTTGGGACACGATCCCTGTATCGATGGCCGCCCATTCCATTTTCAATTCCTGAGCTCCACGGCTGAATCGGGACAGATCCGAGACAAGGATCAGCTGAATTGGCGCGGGCGTGGGCTGGCCGGCCGGACCCCCTCCTGCTGGAGTTCTTGGGGGGATCTTCGCTTTGGCCGGCGCTGGACCTTCCGGCTTTGCCCCTGGTGGGCCGCCCGGGCTCCCTCCCGGCCGCATGGTTATCTCGGCCCGGTGATCCCCATCGGCTACGGGTATCAAGGCATGTTGACTGGCGTCATAAAGAAAAGCGCCGTCCTTCATGAAGACGTAGATGTCTACGTCTTGCGCATTCATGGCTGACGAAGCCGTGCGCTTGCCGCTCTCAGGCCGATTGATGCCGTTGGCCGCCCACAACAAGTCGGACAGATCCTGAAGGCTCAAGTCCTTTTCGGACCAATCCCTGACCGAAGCCCTGACGGACAAGGCTTCCATGAGAGGAAGCCCTCGTTTCTTATTCGGCTCGTTGA
>JAOUKO010000411.1 GCA_029882525.1 Candidatus Aminicenantota bacterium
GTTATAGCTGATCATTATGGGATTGATCTCCTGGTGAAGCGAACGGCAGTGGAAATCCTTGACCACACCGATAATTTCAATCTCTTCTACCGGAAAGGCTGTCAGATTTCCTCTCGGGATATAGGGAAGGTGAGTCCCCACAGGTGATTCCAGGCCGAATTCCCGAACCGCTGTCTCATTGATGACAACCGCCCGCAGGTGATCGCTTTGCCTGTTCAAATCCAGAAACCGTCCCTTCAGAAGCTGCAGGCCGTAGACATCGGCAAAATCGGAGTCCACGCTGTAGTGTGTGAATCCAATGTACTCTTCGCCGACTTTTAAGGATTCATTGTTCCAAGGCCGACCCGGATATCCTTGGGAAAAAGACACTTTTAGGATATCTGGGTGCTGAAGGAGTTCGGCTTTGATGCTTTCGAGACTGCTGCGGAATGAGCCTGAACGGGGCTGAGGGAAGGTGATCACATTCTTGGCGCTGAAACCGAGGTCTTTGTTCCGGGCGAAGCGGATCTGGCTGGCGATGGTCAGTGTTGCGATAATAAGCATAACCGAAACAGCGAACTGGAAAACAATCAAAGCCTTGCGGAAAAAAGTCCCCTTTTTTCCCTGTGTGATATCTCCTCGTATGACTGTGACCGGTTGAAAAGCGGAAAGATAAAGGGCCGGATACAGACCGGCTAAAATCCCGATGCCGCAAGCTCCAGCGACAAGACAGAAAAGCATTCCTGGTTCGAAAAGGCTCTTGAGGTTCAATCCTGTAACGAATGCCCGATTGAACGCCGGCAAAAATACAACAGAAAGGATGAGTGCCGAACCCAGCGCCATAAGCGCCACAAACATCGACTCCCCGAGGAACTGCTTTGTAAGGTTCTTCCGCATCACTCCGACAACTTTTTTGATTCCGATCTCTCTTGCCCGGATGGAGGCGCGGGCAGTGCTGAGATTGACAAAGTTGATCCCGGCGATGGTGACGATAAAGACGGCAATGGTGAACAGAATCCATAAAAGTGTCTTGCTCCCGTGATTTCCCTGGAAACGGATATCGGAGAGATAGATGTCGCTCACCGGAAACAGGGTGAACTTATGCACTGGCCGTCCCACGCGTTTGAACACTGTGGCCATGTGGGTGTCTATTTTTTGGTTGACAGCCTCCAGGTCGTGCTTCTCGGGCAGCAGCACATAGGTAGGGTAGCTGTTGTATACATAGTCGCGGTCAGCATCCGGACCTCTGATGGAGCGGAGAGTCAGGATGGAAGCAAAGGCATTCAAATTCAGATGGGAGTTTGTGGGTTTCTTCACCGTCCCGGTTACTGTCAACTCAAGGCGGCTATTGAGGGTGATGACCTTTCCGATAGGGTCTTCGTTTCCGAATAAGTTTTTCGCGACTTCTTCAGTCAGGACGATGGAGTAGGGCTCATCCAGGACGATCTCGGGATTTCCGGCCTTGAAATCATAGGTGAAAACTTCGAACATGCCCGGATCGACCCAGGCAAAGGTCATCCCCTTGATCATGATGTTTCTGTCTTGTCCTGTTATTGCATCGTGGTACTGGAGGGCTTCATCACTCCCCAAGCTGAGGCGGGTGTACTTGAGGATCTCCGGGACATTCTCGGAAAGCTCTAGAGCCGCAGCCGAGATGATGTGCTGTTGTCTCCAGTGCTGCTGTTTCCACTCTCCACTCATCATGATGGTGTACATCCGGTCGAGGTATTCGTTCTCGCGGTCGAAGCTCAACTCATTCCGGATGAAAAGCGCAATAAAAGTGACGACCGTGAAGCTGACGGCCAGGCCGAAGATAGTGATGAAGGAATAGCCCTTGTGTCTCCGAAGATTGCGAAGCGTTATTTTCAAATGATGCCTGAACATGCTCAAACCTCCTCTGATATGAAAGCCAGAATATGAACACAAAGCGGCCAGCACCTGAAGCCAGTACCAGAACTTACCGCGAAAAAGGCCTCTCTCCCGGATAATTTCCTGGAAGCTCTCTTCAAGGTCACAAACCGTAGTATCATATCCATCATCCGGGAACATACGCCGGAAAAGCCGTTCAGCTATCCTGGGCGGCTTAATTTTTCTGTTTTTCGCCACAGCTTATCCTCTGTTCGTTTCTGGAACGGCTTCCCACATCTTGCGTTCCATCTTTTTGATTTCTTCCAACGCCTTCTGCCCTAGTAGAGTAACGCCATAGATGCGCTTGCTGCGTCCTCCGCGTTCGGGAAGGGGATCGGTCAGGGAAGATGTCAGTAAGCCTTTTTTCACGAGTTGCTCCAGCGAGATAAAGAGAGCCCCGAAGGACCAGGTCTTGCCTGTCACATCCTTAAGCCGTTTGCGTATGAGTACGGAATAGGCATCGTCCTTCAGATAGAGAACCGTCAGCAGGATGAATTCCTCGGTCCGGGAAAGAAGTTTCATGGTCTCCTCATCTATATTTTTCTAATTTTAGGAAATATCATCATTACTAAATACTCGCCCACTCAAAAAAGGTTGCATTTTTTTACATTGTAAAA
>JAOUKO010000412.1 GCA_029882525.1 Candidatus Aminicenantota bacterium
CAGCCTCCTGGTCATGGCCAGAGTGTCATCTAGGGAAAATTCTCGGAAGGTATAGGAAGCCATTCCCAGGTCCAGATTTTTCTGTGAAGTCCCGGTCCTACTGTTCGGGCTTGCACAGGGAACCTGCGCCAAGGAGTGCAGAGAGGCAGCCGCCACGCCCATTCCAGCCAGTTTAAAAAAATCCCTTCGTGTTCTTTTTTTCATGGTTTTTCCTCTCCAGAGAGAAATCTTATTCACCTACTATACATTTTTGCGCTCGACTTTTCCATAAAAAGGGACCGCACATTTCTGTGATGAGGGAACCATCTAATCTAAAGTAAATGCAGTAAATAAGGTTACAATTTCTTTGAGGGCCTGGATGCCCCCTCAGCCCCCGGACCCCGAGGGAACCAGTCCCGTCGGTTCCCCCCGTCGGATAAGCCGACGGGTCCCCCCTCCGCTACGGGGGCTCGAGGGGAGCATCCAGGCCCGCTCAATAGAGGATGTCACACGAATTATTGCGTTAATACAAGTTGAGATGTAAAGCGACGGTTTCCCTCCATCCGTAGCCCATGGAGGAAGGTGGGAGGGTCTTGGCGGGGATGGAGGGGAATCGGCGCTTTAACAGACATCACAGAAAAGGCGATCCCAAACTTTTTATTGATAATTTAGAGCAGGTTTGACATGATACTAAAAAAGCGAGGCCTGGCCATGAACAGAGCCCGGAGCAAAGACGCACTTTCAAATAAGTTCCTACCCAAATACTGTATTTTCATTATTCTTTCCTTAATTCTTATCTCCTGCAGCCCGAAGTCGAATCAGGCATCAATGCAGGAAATCCGGCATGAACAGAATTCACTAACAGCTGAAGAGAAAGCGGCAGGCTGGATACTCCTCTTCGACGGCAGGACATTCAACGGCTGGCGCGGACTGGGCCGGGAAGGGATTCCTGAAGGACACTGGGTCATAGAAGAGGGTGCGATCAAAAAAGTACCCAGTAAAGACGTGCCCCGGCAGGCAGACGGGCAGCCTCTGGAAGGGGGCGACCTGATGACTATTGAAACCTTCGAGGATTTCGAGCTCTGCCTGGAATGGAAGATCAGTCCTGGAGGTAACAGCGGCATCAAATACAACGTCTCGGAACAAATGTCAACCTCCCTTCCGCCCAGGTATGCGGCGCTGGGCTTCGAATACCAGGTCCTTGACGATGAGACGCACCCGGATGCAAAAATCGGCGCGAACCGTACTGCGGCCGCCCTCTACGACCTGATCGAACCCGAAGGAAAAAAACTCAAACCTGTTGGAGAATACAACACAGCCCGGATCGTCTTTACCGGCAGCCACGGAGAACACTGGCTCAACGGAGTCAAGGTCCTGGAGTACGAGCTGGGAACACCTGAAATGAAATCATTTGTTGCCGCCAGCAAATACAAGATCATCCCGGATTTTGCCAAAAGGCGGACCGGACATATCATTCTCCAGGACCACGGAGATGCGGTCTGGTACCGCAACATCAAAATCCGTATTAAGGGGTCGGATTAAGGGATTGCATCTTAGCATTTAGCATTTAAAATGAAATAGAATCATTTTGTAAGAAATGTCAAAGGAAGGTTAACCATGAGTCAAGAAAAAATCACCCGCCGGAAATTCATAAAGACCGTCTCTGCGGCTGCGGCAGGCGCGGCCATAAGCCTTCCCGCATTCAGCTACCGCCGCATCTTGAAATCCAACGACCGCGTGAGGGTCGGGATCGTCGGCTTCTCCGACCGGGCCCGGTACACACTCATCCCCTCATTCCAGAGTCATGCAGATTCGATGAACTTCGAAATTACGGCTGTGTCGGATATCTGGAAAATCCGCAGGGAAGAGGGAAAGGACTTTCTTCAGAAACTGACAGGCAGAAAGATCGCCGGGATGCGCAACAACCAGGAGCTTTATGAATCAGGAGAGGTGGATGCGGTGATCGTCAGCACCGCTGACTTCCAGCATGCGCTCCACTGCATTCAGGCTGTGGAAGCCGGCTGCGATGCGTACGTGGAGAAGCCGTTCGCCAACACCATGAAAGATGCCCGGGCAGCGCTGATAGCGGTCAAGGCCAGCGGAAAGATCGTCCAGATCGGGACCCAGCGCCGGAGCGCGATGAACTATATTCAGGCTAATGAATTCATCCGTTCAGGCCGCTTCGGAGACATCGTCTCGGTAGAGATGACCTGGAATGTGAATCAGCCGGGACGCTGGCGCCGGCCTCATCTGGTGGAAATATTGCGTCAGGAAGATGTGGACTGGAAGCGCTACCTCATGAACCGCCCTTATGAGCCCTGGAATCCCCGCAAATACATCGAATACCGCCTCTTCTGGCCCTATTCATCCGGGATTCCCTGCCAGTGGATGGTTCACCAGATCGACACCGTGCACTGGTTCACAGGGCTGCCGCACCCGAGAAGCGTTGTGGTCAACGGCGGGCTGTACCTGTGGAAAGATGGACGGAAGAACTGGGATACGCTCACGGCTGTTTTTGATTAC
>JAOUKO010000092.1 GCA_029882525.1 Candidatus Aminicenantota bacterium
GAGAACGAATACCAAGCGGAGTTTTACAGGAGGATCGAGTACGCCAACCAGCGGTTCAAGGAGGGGCCTCCGGGCTGGAAGACAGACAGGGGAAGGATATATATCTATTTAGGCCCGCCGGATAAATTCGAGGAGTTTTTTGTCCATAATGAGGTTGATTTCAAAGGAGAAAGGGTCAGAGGATCGGTTCTGGTCTGGTACTATTATCGCTATGGTCTGGCGATTAAGTTTGTGGATGCTCGTGGGAACGGGCAATTTACATTTGATCCCATGTCCGGATTAGCCGGGAGCCTTCCCGATGCCCTCGAGATGGCCAAGTTAGGGGTCTCCTATGAGGATGGCCGGATGCCCGAAAGATACGTGGATTTCAAGGCGGAGTATGATGCCCAGAAGAAAGAGATCGTAATCACCATTCCCGTCAAGAATGTCAACTTCCTCGCGGAAGAAGGAATCCTCAAGGCTGATTTAGATTTTGATTTCCATATCTACCAGAAGGATGGCGTCTGGAAGGAAAGATTCCGGGAATCCAGGTCGTTCGCCAAGCCAGAGGATGAGGTGCTGAAGATGGAGGAAATGGCATTTTCCTTTCTTCACGAGATCAAACCCGGCAGGTACTATCTGGATATAATCATTTTTGGAAAGGGAAGCTTAGGCAAGACGAGAAAAATCTTTGAGATAAAGGTTTAGATTTTCGACGACGGCCCAATCGTTGTCGTGGATCCTCTTTTAAGCTGAAACGATATCCGGGAATCGGAGTTTTAATTATTGAAAAGGATAAGGAACGATGAAAACCAAGATATTCGCAGTTTTCATTTTTATTCTGCTTTTCGCATCTTTTTTATCTTCGCAGGAAAAGGTAAAGGTTAAGGACCTTCCCGAAAAATACCAGGATTTTCTGAAGCTCACCAGCTATATCATGCATGAGAAAGAGAGAGAGGCTTTCCTGCAGTTGACCAACAACCGCGAACGAGATGTTTTTATCGATATGTTCTGGAGGCTGAGGGACCCCACACCCGGGACTCCGGAGAACGAGTTCAGGGATGAGCACATCGAGCGTTTCATGTACGCCAGCAAAGAATTCAGAAAAAGCTCACCTCGGGAAGGCTGGATGACAGATATGGGGAGATTTTACATTATTCTCGGACCTCCGGTGAGCAAAGAGAGATTTCCCAATCCTCTCGAGCTTTACCCCTGCGAAGTCTGGTCGTACTACGGAGACACGACAAAAGGACTCCCTTCCCATTTCGTGCTCGTCTTTTTTCAAAGAGGCGGCGCTGGTGAGTACAAATTGTATGACCCGGTTTCCGATGGCCCTGGTTCCCTTATGGTTCACGGCAAGGATTTCGCGATCGAGGATTATGAGTCCATGTACGAAAGGATCTTTGAGCTGGCTCCGACTTTGGCATCTGTGTCCATATCCCTGATTCCGGGTGAGACTCCTTATGACTATCGGCCTTCTCCGCTGAACGCCATCCTTATAGCAAACATCATCGAGTCACCCAAAAAGGATATCAATCCTACATATGCCACCCATTTTCTGAGTTTAAGAGGAGTTGTCAGTACAGAGCACATGACGAATATCGTGGAGAGTGAAACGAGCACAGCCCTTATTCCCGACCCTATCGTCGGGATCGATTTTCTGCATTTTTCCATAGCTCCCAAAACCATCTCCATAGATTATTATGAGGAGAATGACCAGTATTTCTGCAATTTCTCGCTTAACGTCAGCTTGAGGATAGGAGAGGATATCATCTTTCAGTACACAAAGGAGTTCCCTCTCTATATTGCCCCTGATGACCTGGACAGGATTAGAGCCAACGGGATTTCAATCGAAGATGCCTTTCCCGTGGTGGAGGGGGATTACAGGTTGACTATCCTCCTGCAGAATTCGGTCGGCAAAGAATTCTGCATTTTTGAGAAGAATATTTCTGTTCCGAAAGGGTCGGGAAAACCTCAAATCTTCGGTCCCTTTCTGGGTTACATGTTTCAGGATTACCAGAGCAACATACACATACCGTTCAAGACGGTCGACAAGAAGCTGGTTGTGGACCCGAAGAATACATTCTCTTCATCAGATGAAGTGGCTTTCCTTATAGACCTTGTCAATATTCCCCAGAGCTTATGGGAGGAGGGAGAGCTCAAGGTCCTTATCGAAGGAATGAAGAGGGTGAATCCCGTGAGGAAATCTTTGACCTTGAGGTTAAAGGAATTTCCATTCACTCAAATCATCAATATTCCTCATGCCATTCCTGCCAAAGAATTTGCTCCGGATTATTATGAGATGAAAGTGCAGCTGGTCGGAAAGGACGGAGAGATAATCGACGAGAAGGAAGGAAAATTTATCATTTCGCCGGAAGCCGCGATTTCGCATCCCATCGCTCGAGCCAAGATCTTATCGCTGACCAACAGCTTCCTTTTTTATTACATGCGTGCTCATCAGTATGCCAAGCTCAGAGAATACGAGAAAGCAGAGGAAGCTTACGAGAAGGCTTTCAGCGCCAACCCTGATTATAAAAGAGGAGTGGTCGAGTACGCCAATTTTATGTACAGGGTGAAGAAGTACGGCAAGAGTTTAGAATTGATCGAATTCATTAAAGATGAACAGGACATGAGTTTTGACTATTTCCTCGTCAAGGGAAGAGCGTTGATGGGAATGGAAAGATACGAGGAAGCCATAGATAACCTTATAGAGGGGAACAAGATTTACAACAGTGATACCGGTCTTTTGAATTCTCTGGGTTTTTGTTATTACAAGATAGGACGGAAAGAAAGAGCTCTGGAAGTGCTCAAGGCTTCCCTCAACCTGAATGCCGACCAGGAAGATGTGAAAAAAATGATCACGGAAATTGAAAAAAGTCAGGACTCAAATGAAGCGCAATAATTCCCTTAAGATTCCTTAAGGGGATTCCTGTTTTTTATATGAAGAGTAAGAGGCTTAAAAGACTTCTATTTCACCTCAAAATCAATACTCTTGCTGACCGATTTTCCTGAAATCTTATCCGTGATTGTCAGGGAAAGGGTGTATTTTCCGGGCTCAGCGTTTCGCTTCTCTGTTGTTTCTCCTGACTCTGACTTGATCAACACGGTTTTAATCAGCGGAAGCTCCTGTATGATCAGAGGGGAATCGTATTGGCCGGGAGCAAAAAGGATAGCCTTTTCTCCCTCTTTCAAGACATCATAGGAAACTTCGATGTTGAATTTCCCGTTCTCATCTGGCTGGGCACCGAAAATATAGAAGAAAAGCCCCAGGCTTTCTCCAGGCGCAAAGACTCTGTCAGTATTGAGTTCGATGTTCATGATCGAGTAGGTGAAGGAGCGTTTATGAGCCGTGGGCTTTCTTTCCGCAGAATCCATGTATTCCTGATTATTAACGAAGAAGATCGGGGTTGTCTCGAGCCTGTCAGCGAGAGAGGTTAAGTCGGGCAGAGAAAATTCATAGTACTGGGTTCCGATTTTCTCCAGTTTCTGGGAGCAGATAGCCAGGGAGAGGAGATATTGACCTGATGTCAGAGGATATCCTGCCGAGTAAATCTCCGTTTTTTCAGGCTCATAGGTGGAGGTGTCTTCCTGCAGGTTGATCGGCACGTAGACTTCTTGAGACACTTCTCCGGGCATACCACTTTCGATCTTGTTGAACTGCATGAAAAGATGGGAGCGGGCCTGCAGCTTGGATGCCTCCGTTTCGAAGGCTGTCAATGCTTCTTCCTTTTTCTTTGCCGGGGCTTCTCCAAGAGGAGCAAAACCAAGGTCAGCGTTTTTCACTTCGAAAAGGATGACTGTATAGAAGTTCTGACCCGCAGGAAAATAAAGATGCCGGACAACCGTGAAAGGAATATCAGGGCGAGCCTGCCGCGTCTGCATTCCCTCTTCAAAAACCTTTTTGACTTGATCGGGGATAATGACGACCTTCGACTCTTTTGCCTTTGTAACTTGCTCTTTCTCCTGGGCTTTTAGGCTAGGTGACAGGAGTAAGCTCAAGATGAGTCCTGATGCAAGAACCAGAATCGCTCGCTTTCTCATTTTCATGTTTCCTCCTAAATTCCAGCTCTCAAATTTGAGTGACTTGGACTGTTTTAATCCGGGCGTTTCTTAATCTCTTGAGAGGATTTCATTCCTCCCCTCACAATTCTTAATATAGCAGAATCATGGATTATTTTCCACTTCTAAATACTACCGCCGGTACTTTCTCACCTCTCTCTGGTGTTCTGTAAAGGTACGGCTGAAGACGTGGCTTCCGTCGTTTTTCGAAACGAAATAGAGGTATTTTCCCTCCGCAGGGTAGAGAGCGGCCTCGAGAGACGGCTTGCCAGGGTTGCAGATGGGCCCGGGAGGCAGGCCGCGGTTGAGGTAGGTGTTATAGGGGGAGTTGAATTTGAGGTGTTTTTTGAGAAGGCGGCCCTTATAGATCCCTTGCTCTTTCATGGCGTAGATGATGGTTGGGTCACAATCGAGTTTCATCCCTATTCTCAGACGGTTGTGGAACACGGCTGAGACCAGTTCTCTTTCCTCCGGAATCGAGGTTTCTTTCTCGATCAGAGAGGCCAGTATCACGACTTCTCTCGGAGTCATCTTTATCTCAGCTGCTCTTCTCTGCCATTCTTCGGTAAAGACATCCTTGAACTGAGAGATGATGGCGGAGATGAGGGTCTCTGCGGATGTTCCTTTTGAGAAGTTGTAAGTCTCGGGGAATAGATATCCTTCCAGGTTTTCCGCTTGACTGTCCAAAGAGGCGATGATGTCCGTCTTGGAGGACGTTTCGAGGAAATCCTCCTCGGTTATGATTTCCAGAGAAGCAAGATGCTGCGCGATTTCTCTTCTTGTCAGGCCCTCAGGAATGGTTATGGAATGGAGATATACTTCCCCTTCTGAAAGTAAGTTCAAGATTTTCTTTGTCGACAGAGGCAGGTCGAACTCGTACTCTCCTGCCTTCAGGCTTTTTGAAAAGAAATAGAGCCTGTATCCCAGGAGAAAGGGCCATGTTTTTTTGATAATTCCTTCCTCCTTGAGTTCTTGTGCAATACCCTGCACCCCAGTTCCTTCTTCGACCACGAAGAATATTTTTTGGGGAACAGTTTTGGGAGCGAGGTAGAGCTCGAAAGAGAACCATACGGAGAGAAGAAGAGGAATGACTGTTGATATGATGAGCGCAGTTTTAATGACTTTGAGTATCATCGTTTCTGGCTTTTTTGCTTTCAAGATAGCTGGACAATATAAGAGATGCGGCTATTTGGTCCTTGAGGGCTTTCTTCTTCCTGAAATCAGTCTTTTGCCCGCTGAGAATTTTGAGCGCTTGTTGTGTTGTCAACCGTTCATCCCAGAAAGTGACAGGGAGGCTGAGTATTTTTTCGAGCCAGCGGGCAAACTTTTTCGTCTTTTCTACCCTTGTGCCTGAGCTCCCATCCATTCTCAACGGGAGTCCGATGACGATTTCGCTAATCTCGTATTGTGAAACAAGTTCCTGGAAGTACTCTTTGTCTTTTTCTTTGTTCTGGGTCCGGTAGCGGCCCAACGCTTGAGCGGTCAGAAGAAGCGGGTCGCTTACCGCCAATCCGAGGCTTCTGTCACCGAAGTCTATTCCAAGGATTCTCATCGGCTGTAATCTTCCCTGCCTCTTTTTTTCTTTTCGTGTCTTTCAAAGCCCAGTTGGATCAGCCTTTCCAGAAGATGGGGAAAGGGAAGGCCGCTCACTTCCCAGAGCTTGGGGTACATGCTGATCTCTGTAAAGCCTGGGATGGTGTTGATTTCACTCACGTAGATTTTTTCGGTTTTCCCGTCCATCAGGAAATCCACTCGAGCCATGCCTGAACAGCCGATGGCCTTAAAGGCCTCCACAGAGAGGCACTGAACTTCTTTGGTTTGGGATGGTGTGAGCTCTGCTGGGATGCCAAAACGCGTCTTTCCCTCATTGTACTTGTCGTCGTAATCATAAAATTCCCGGAAGGGAATAATTTCTCCGGGCAGCGAAGCCTCAGGATCATCGTTTCCTAAAACGCTGCATTCCAGCTCCCGTCCTTGAATTCCTTCTTCGGCCAGGATTTTCCGGTCATAACGGAACGCTTCATCGACAGCAGCAGGAATCTGACTGTTCTCCTTGACTTTAGAAATGCCCACGCTCGAACCAAGACAGGCAGGCTTCACAAAAAAAGGAAGCGGCAATTCCTTTCTGATCTGGCCCAGAATATTCTCCCTGTTCTGCTTCCAGTCTTTTTCCATGATGACGAGATGTCTGACTACGGGTAGATTCTTACCTTTGAAGATTATCTTGGTCATGGCCTTGTCCATAGCTATGGCTGAATCCGTGACAGAGGCTCCCACAAAGGGGGCATCGGCCATCTCCAAGAGTCCCTGAATGGTTCCATCTTCTCCGTAAGGACCATGGAGGACAGGGAAATAGATGTCCGCCTCAATGGGCTGCGAGAGACGATTTTCATCCCAGGGAAGAAAGGTCGCAGATGAGCCCTTATTCAGCTTTTCAGGGGAGAGAAGCGGGGATTCGACAACTCTCCAGTTTCCCTTTTTATCGATGAAGATAGAGATGATTTCAAACTTGGTTTTATCAAGATTACTGTAGATCGAAGCAGCAGAGAGAAGAGAGATTTCATGTTCAGCAGAGCGTCCGCCAAACAGGAGAGCGATCGTTTTCTTTTCAGGCGTCATAGTCTCATAAGCTGAGATTATTTTAAAGGAATGGAATGTCCTTGTCCAATCCAGAAAAAAGAGGCTTTGCTTCCATGGATTTTAAATGAATGAAAATTATTTAGGACGAAGAATTAAAGAGAGTCGATCATACTTTGACTCGGGTTGAACTTGACTCTCTTTTTTTGGGGAATATTGATGGGAACTCCGGTCTTGGGATTTCTTCCTTTCCTTGCTTTGCGTGTTTTGACTTCGAAACTCCCGAACCCGGAGAATGTCACTCTTTTTCCCTTTTTCAGGGCGCCTATGACCCCGCTGATCAGGGAAGTGAATGCCTTTTCAGCTTGAAGTCCGGTGATGCCGGAATCCTTTGCCATTTTGGCCGTAATTGTTTTTTTATTCACAGTCAACCTCCTTAGCTTTTTTCCGTTTAAATGCAGGTTTACTTATGTTATGAAGATGGGCTGTTGATGTCAAGAAAAACAGTTAATTTCTCCGAAAAAATGCGACTATTGACAGAATTTATCCATCTGAATATAATGAGGGCAAAATTCAGGAGGATAAAATACCAGTGAAAAGGAGCAATAATGAAAAATCGTACCTTTAAAATTGTCGCAAAAATCCTGTTTTCTTTTATGATAATTATTCTCCTCTCCTTTCAAGGAGAGGGCAACGGATTGAGTGCCGTGAACGGAGACATGAGCCAGGAACAGGAGGCCAAGAAGGCCAGATTATACAAGGATGTCTTTCCTCTGATCTCTGAGATGGACCTCAACTGCTCCTTTTTTGTCATGAAAAAGCTCCAGCTGGACATTCAGATAGTCGGGGCTGAGAAACAGGATGAAAGAGTGCTTTTCAGGGAGAATGATATATTTTTCGTGAATAAAGGGAGTGCAGATGGCCTCGAGACAGGTCAGATATTCACGATTGTAGAGGTCGGAGAAAAAGTCAGAAATCCTTTCGCCGGGAAAAATTATGGTCATCTCATCGTAAAAAGAGGCAGAGCCCAGATCGTCTCTGTAGAGGAAAAACAGGCCTTCGCTAAACTGGAAAAGGCCTGTGAACAGGTGACATTGGGACAGTACCTGATCCCCTTTGAGGAAAAAAGCGAGCTTTTAGGCTCAGACCTGGGTTACGATGTTGAGATCAGTGAGGAGGAAACAACCCAGGGCATGCTGATTTATTTTCAGGATGATTACGGACAGATCTCCAAAGGGCACTGGGCCATTATAGATCTTGGAGAGGAAGACGGGATCCATTTCGGACAGCAGTTGGTCATCTACAGAAAAATGGATAAGAAAAAAGGAACGATCAAGAAGCTCGGAAGTTTAATCGTGATCGATGTTCAGGAGAATTCTTCGACGGTGAAGATCCTCTCCAGTATCGATGCTCTGACTCTGGGCGATAGAGTTCAGCCCCGTTATTGAAGCGGTTGCATCCCCATATTCGACATTTCTCATGATTGATGGATAGAATTGAGAAGGACAGGTCCCATCTTTCAGCGTTTCTTCACTGAATTTTACACGCCTTGATAATGTTTTCGCGGATAACGGTTCGTTAAAGGATCATGGAGACGCTGAATATCCGATAGTGAGACACGACCACAATTTTTTCTTTATAAAAGACCAGCGCGAATGAGCGTTTGCCCGGTCGCATTCAGAACCGTTTCTATTCCGGCTGAGAGAGGGATTTTTTCTGAAATTTTCAATCAATCCTTGAAGTTTGTTGAAAAATGGATTAATTTCATATGTCTTGCAAATCGTCTTTGAGCGGAATGCTTTCATACAGGTTTTCATAACATAAAAGGAGTCATCCATGGGTCTTAAAAGGTTCATTGTCAACCTTGCTCCCTCTCCTTTGGTGAAGCTTTTTGCCAGTCCTTATGTGGCAGGCGACAGCATCCAGGCTGCAGTCGATACAGCTCAGAAGTTTTGGGAAGAGAGGCGTATCTGCTCGACCATAGACCTTCTGGGCGAGGAGCTGGAGAGTGAAGAGGAGGTCCAGTACACAGTCGGTGTCTATGAAAGGCTTATTGCCGCCTTAGGCCGTCAGGAGCATGCCACCCTTTCTCTCAAGCCTACTCAACTCGGGAGTCACTGCGGCACAGAGTATTGCCAGGAAATCATCGGGAGAATCGTGGCCAAGGCCGCAGAGCAGGAGATAAAAGTCACTCTTGACATGGAGGACCATGATTACACCGACATGACTCTGGATATTTTTCGTGCTCTGATTAAAGATCATCCCACTTTTGGGACGGTGCTGCAGTCGCGGCTTTTTCGCACGGACGGGGACATCAAATCCTTAAAAGGTTTGAATGCCCGTATTCGTATCTGCATCGGAATATACAACGAACCGAAGGAAATCGCTCTCCAGAGCAAGCCGGAAATGAAAAAAAAGATGCTCCAGCAGATCGAGGTCCTGTTCAAAGAGGGCCATTACCCGGAGATCGCGACTCACGATGAGGCGGTCATCAACGAGGCCCTCAACATCGCCGAGAGGTTGAACATGAAAAAGGACCAGTATGAAGTCCAGATGCTCATGGGCGTCCCCAAACAGGCCTGTCAGGATAAGCTCATTCGAAACAATATCCTTGTCCGCCTTTATGTTCCTTTTGCCGAGAAATGGAAGTTTGCCATTGCTTACTGCAAAAGGCGGCTGGCAGCCAACCCGGCCATGGCTGCCTATATTTTCAAGAACATTCTCCATAAGACCGCCGGTAAAAAATAATAAAGGGACAGTCAGCTTTTTCTGCAATAAAGGGGACAGTCCCTCTCTTATTTAAATAAGGACTGAAAGGGACAGTCCCCGCAGAAAAAGCCGCCTGTCCCCGGAAGCATATCTATTTCCGTGATCAGGCGAACATCTGACCTAATGTAAACGCAGTAAATAAGATTACAATCTCTGTGCGGCCTGGATGCCGCCCTCAGCCCCCGGACCCCAGGGGAACCAGTCCCGTCGGTTCCCCCCGTCGGATAAGCCGACGGGTCCCCCCTCCGCTACGGGGGCTCGAGGGAGACATCCAGGTCCGCTCAATAGAGGATGTCAAACGAATTATTGCGTTAATATGAGTTGAGAAGTGCGGCGACGGCTCCCCTCCATCCGGAGCCCATGGCGGAGGGTGGGAGGGTCCTGGCAAGCATGGAGAGGGACCGGCGCTGAAACAGATTACACCTTCATAGTAAACTGTCACGGGAATAGAGATACTTGCCAGTTCCCTTTTTATTGACAGGAATTTCGCTTTTTGGTAGTTTAAATCCAGAGCCTCGTTCCTGAAAAAGGTTCTTAGAGCGGGCGTAGTTCAGTGGTAGAACGTCTGCTTGCCAAGCAGAAGGTCGTGGGTTCAAATCCCATCGTCCGCTCCAGACTTACCCCTTATT
>JAOUKO010000413.1 GCA_029882525.1 Candidatus Aminicenantota bacterium
AGCGTGGATAAAAATAAGACCAAGGCAGCAGAGATCCTTGGAATTGACCGAAAGACATTGCGTGAAAAGTTAAAGAAAATAAAAATACCTGCCTCTTCCCATTAATGCCGTTGGTGGAGAGATTTTCCCCGGCGGTACAAATCTCCCCGGTTATCCTTTTATTTTTTTTAAATCCTGCCCGCGTAGAGCCTTAGCTGCCTTCGACTCTGGCTTTCAAATAATTTCTTATTTTTCAATAAGTTATAGAGATCTAATTACTTTTTTTCGTGGGAGATGTTCAAACAGAAGGGCGAATCCAAGACTTGGCACTGAAGTTGCATATGGTTATACCTGAGAAAGGAGGCAAAGAATGAAAAAAATCGGTCAAAACAGAAAAGACTTGAGCGGTTTGAAACATATTTCAACAACCAAGGAATGGAAGCTTTTATATTTTGAACATGGAAGACCTGGTCTTGAAGAAGAAGTGAAAAAGTTCAAGGGATTGTGCAGCTATTGCGAGCTCAGCGAGATATGTTCTCTTCCCAAGCCTGTAACAGGGGTATGGCGGTGCAAATATTATAAAGCCACATCCAGCAAGAAGACGAGCCTGTACGAAAATGTTCTCAAACAGCTCGAGATGGCAGAAGACATCATTCATTTTGACAGGGATATTTGCAAGATCCTGGCAGATACGATGAATGAGCTTGTTGTCCATTTCCCGGTCAAAATGGATGACGGCAACGTCAAGATGCTAACAGGCTATCGGGTCCAGCATAACAATGCCCTGGGACCATTCAAGGGCGGACTCCGGTTCCATCCCCTCGTTGATATCGACGAAATACGAGCCCTGGCCACTCTGATGACCTGGAAGACCGCGATCACCAATATTCCCTTCGGGGGCGCAAAAGGTGGGATCCAGCTCGACCCGGCAGAGTTCAGTCCTAAAGAGCTTGAAAAAATAACCCGGCGGTTCACCTACTCTCTGGGAAACAATATCGGGCCCGAGTATGATATTCCTGCTCCGGACGTGAATACGAATCCCCAGATCATGGCCTGGATACTGGATACGTACATGTCCACTGTGGCTCCGACCGAGAGGAACCGGTGTATTCATGTCGTCACGGGCAAGCCTGTCGAATCAGGCGGAAGTCAAGGACGCAACAAGGCAACAGGCCAGGGGATTGTTTTCCTTATCGAGAAGTGGGCCAAGGATCACGGGTTCAACTTGAAGGGAGCTACGTTCATGGTCCAGGGATTCGGAAACGTCGGCTCCTGGGCGGCCCGCCTTTTGAAGAAAGATGGCTCGAAGCTCATCGCTGTCGAAGATGTGTCAGGAGCCCTTTACAGGAAGGAAGGCATTGATCCTGACGACCTGGCCGGTTATGTCAAAGAGCACAACGGTTTGGTGCAAGGCTATCCAAAAGCGCAGTCGATCGATCACGAAAGATTTATGACCACCAAAGCGGATATATTCATACCGGCTGCTCTGGAAAACCAGATCACTTCAGAGACCGCCGAACTTTTGAACGTGAAGCTCGTCGCAGAAGGCGCCAACGGTCCCACAACTCCAGAAGGTGATAAAGTTTTACTCAGCAGAGGGATTGATGTCATTCCTGATATCATCTGCAATTCCGGAGGTGTGGTTGTCAGCTATTTCGAGTGGCTCCAGAATAAGCGCAGCGAGTTCTGGGATATAAGTGAAGTTGATCAAAAACTGCACAAGATGATTGTCAGCGCCTACGAGCGCGTGCAAGATGCGGCGAAGAAGTACAAAGTCGATATGCGAACCGCAGCTCAAATTGTTGCCATTTCTCGCCTTGAGATGGTCTATAAGGAAAGAGGGATCTTTCCATGATTACTGAAAAGAGTATGATGGAATTAACAATTTTCTGAATGGCTTAATTGTTCCCATCGGTCCATCGTAAGATTACTTGAGTTTGAAGAAGCGGCTCCAATAGATTAATCAGTTCTCTTCCATTTTGTGTGGGCAATTGAATGACTGAAATACACGGAAATGGCGTCGCTCCCTTCAGATTTTTAACGCCATTCCCTCACCGTCCCCCCTTAGCGAGTAAGCGAAGGGCAGTGGGGGGAGAAAACCGTTTGAAGGCTGAGCGGGCACGGTTCCTCACCGAAGAGGTGAGGAGAGTGAAGCCTGAAACCGAGCAGCTTTTGGCTCGCTGGGGCAAAAGCTGCGTGTTTTCGTAATCCACTGTCCTGAGCTTTCTCAAACATACTCGGCCATACTCGGCGGCCGATTTCATCGGCTTCCCTCTGTGGACAACATCGTTGCGGAGAAACGATGTTGGGGGATCCAAGGGGGTATGTCCCCTTGGTCGCAGGACGCTTCCTGGCGTCCGAGAAGGGGAGGCAGCGAGTCGCGATAAAGCAAGCGAGCGTTGGAAGGGGGAAGGCGGAGCGCTTTCCCCTCCAAGGAGGTTCGGTAAGGCTAAATCTTCAAGGTTGCTTCTTCCATTCCCGTGTATTTTACCCACACTATCTAGAAG
>JAOUKO010000093.1 GCA_029882525.1 Candidatus Aminicenantota bacterium
CCTGAGGCTGGAAATGCCGATGGATCAAATCCTATGAAAATCAAAGGAATATTTCTCTGTCTGGTGTTAGCTTTATTTATCGTTATCCCTTCAATCCCTATCTTCGGACAGAGTACTGATTCGAGTTCAACAGACCAGGCCGAGCTGGAAAAAATACTTGAGAAATGCGGCGACTACTGTCACAGATTGGCCAATTCCGCACTAGATTTCGTCTGCATAGAAAAAATAAAAGAAGAAATGTTCTTTCACCCCCAAATGCTTGTATCTCAATTGGGCACCCGCTATACTTCCGTAGGACGGACTACCAGAAAAAATGTCTATGTCTACGATTATCAATTGATCCGAAAGAAGCTCCAGATCAAGGAAAGCCGAGTCCTACTGGAAGAAAACGGCAAGAAAAAGAACGAGAAAGATGCCGAATTGAAAACACACCTGTTCGGCCACGAAAACATCATCTTCGGTCCGGTGGGTCTTCTCAGTGAATTCTGGCAGCAGTATTATGATTACAGGATAGTCAAGAGAGAGAAATTCAAGGGAGACAGGGTCATCGTCATTGAAGCAATTCCGATTCCTCATCTGCAAACGGATAACCTCTACGGGAAAGTCTGGGTCAGAAAAAATGACTTCAGCATAATGAAGATCGAATGGGAACCAGAATCACTTAAAAATTATGAAGTGATAGAAGAAAACGCCAAGAAACTCAACGCCGAGCCAGAGATCAAACTCTTTTCAGAGTATGGCTTTGAAAAGAACGGGATCCGGTTTCCCAGCAGATACCTGATTACCGAGGGCTACAACCAGAAAAGGGGAGCAAGGTTCACGCGGTCGAAAACAACCGTTATCTATAAAGATTATAAATTCTTTACCGTAGAAACCGAGGTTAAATATTAGAGCAACCGGATGGCCAAAACTGTTTTAAAGGAGAAAAGAATAGTGAAAAAGTGTATGTTCCTGATTACAGTCGCAGTTTTAGGCATCGCCCTCTTTTCCCAGGAACTCACCCATGAAACTCTGGTCATCAACATCGAAGTCCCTGTCAGAGTGTTCAAGGGCGAGAAATTCGTCGAAGACCTGACCATCGACGACTTCGAAGTCTTTGAGGATGGCAAACTCCAGAAAATAGAAGCGGTCTACCTGATCAAAAAAACGAGCATTGAAAAAGGGGAGGGCGAGAAAAAATTCTCACCCAACGTCTCCAGAAACTTCGTCCTTCTTTTTCAAGTCCAGGACTACCTTCCCAAGATCGAAACAGCTCTGGAATACTTTTTCAACAATGTCATCATGCCCGGCGATGCCCTGACGGTTTTCACCCCGATGAAAACTTATAATTTCAAAACCAAGGCTTTAGAAATACTGCCGAAGGAAGAGACCGTCAAGCAGCTCAAAGCAAAAATCAGAAAAGACACCCTGATGGGAAACTCCGAGTATAAACACCTGCTGAGAGAGATCCAGGAGCAGGTGGCAGGCGTCGACGAAGTCTCTATCCAGGCCTGCCAGCTTTTGCTCAACCGGCTGGAAGAGCTCCGGCGTGTGGATGAGAACAGCCTGCTGGGATTTGCCGAGTTCTTGAAAGCCAAGGAAGGACAGAAATATGTATTCCTCTTCTACCAGAAAGAACTCCTGCCTCAGCTTGACCCGAGCACACTCATGCAACGCCAGAGCCTTGCGCAGGACCAGCAGTACTTCCTGTTCCAGCTTTCAGACCTGTTTCTCCATTACAGGAGAGATATTGCTTTTGACGTGGACCGGATCAAACAGGTCTTTTCTGACTCATCCATCTCCATCCACTTTCTCTACATAACCAAAGCTCCGATACTGAGCGTGGAAGGCATGCAGCCTTCTCCCGTTACCTGGAGGGAACAGTCCGAGGACATCTTCAGCGCCTTCAGAGAGATGGCCAGAGCGACCGGCGGGTTAACGGACAGCTCGTCGAACGCCGCCTCCGCCTTCCAGCGAGTGGTCGACGCCTCGGAAAACTATTACCTTATCTATTACGCGCCTGCAAACTACAAAAGGGACGGAAATTTCCGAAACATAGATGTCAAAGTCAGGAATAAAAATTACAGGGTCACGCACCGCGCCGGATATTTTGCCAATTGATCAGACATTATGATACGCCGGTTTCCAAGCAAGACATTATTTACCGAAGAGTATACAGGAAGAAGGATGAGAAGATTCCAGAACTCAAAGACAGTTATTGCCTACAATAATTATAAATTCTTTACCGTAGACTGCGAAGTCAACTTGGAGGAGGAACTGACTTCCCCCGTCCAACGCTCGCTTCCGCTCGCTGCCTCCCCTTCTCGGGCGGGGCATGAACACACGCCCTGCGACCAAGGGGACATACCCCCTTGGATCCCCCGACGATCGGATCCCCGCGGCAAGCCGCGGGGCATATCATCCGATCATCAAGTATCAATAGGAGAGGAGAAGAAATGAAAAAGAAAATATTTTTTCTTGTTCTTTTATTGGCCTTGACTGTACATCTTCATCTGGAAGAAATAAATCCGGAATCACTTCAGGCAAAAAAAGAACAACAAGCCCTGCGGCATGAGGTGACAGTCGTCTTAAAACTGGTTCAGGTCTATGTCACCGATAATAAAGGAAATCCGGTGACAGACCTATCCAAGGAAGATTTCATCCTCTATGACAACGGCAAGATGCAGACGATAACTGACTTCGAACGACACCTGCTTTCGAGAGCTGAAAGACTGCCCGGGCCTGAAAAAGAGGTTGAGGAAAGGATCTCAGAGACAGCGCTTTCCCCATCCCCGGAGACCGCATCCCGGATGAACAGAAAATTCATCCTTCTCCTGGATATAGACAGGAATGACGCTCCCGGAGTCGGGAAATCCAAAAAAGCTGCCCTGCATTTCCTCGATACCCAGGTCCTGCCGACCGATGAAGTCGGCGTTTTCTCCTATTCCCGATATTACGGCTTGATCATCCACGAGTATCTCACGTCCGACCATGATAGGGCCAGAGAGGCCATCGAAGCCATAGCGGAAATACCGGGAATACGGCCTCGGAGCTCGACCGAACTGACTCTGGAAGGAGAGCAGGAGCGGGCCGAAGCAGAGATGGCGGGAGCGGGCAGAGAGGGAGGAAAGGAAGGAATGGCGACCAGCCAAACATTAGAAAGTTCAGGCTCACCTTTGAATTTCAGCTTCGTGGAAAATCCCGGAGACCCGGATGACATCGAACACAGGACCGAAAAATACATATTCACTATGAGGGAGCTGTCTAAGGCCATGCGCTATATCCCCGGATACAAAAACATCATTCTTTTCTCTGCCGGAATCCCCAGATATCTGCTGTATTCAGCAGACCAAAAATTCAGAGAGAGATACGAGGAGATGGCTAAGGAGATGGCCTCCTCCAGCAGTCCGGTGTACACAGTCAACACCATGGGCATCAAGCGCGACCAAACTCTGGAAACTCTGTCCCGGCTTTCCGGAGGAAGATTTTTTCACAATGTCGAGGATTATCAAAAAATCGCTGACCAGATCCAGAATGCCACCAGCAGCTATTATGTCCTGGGCTACTCCATTGACGAATCCTGGGACGGCAGATACCACGAGATCAAGGTCAGGGTCAACCGGAAGGGATGCCAGGTCAATGCCCAGCAGGGATACTTCAATCCCAAACCGTTCCCTGAGCTCTCAGAGTTCGAAAAGATGCTTCACCTCGTCGATGTGGCTCTGGGCGAGAATCCCTACTTTCAGACTCCGTTGACGTTTAACGCCATGGCACTTCTTTGTTCAAGGACAAAAGGATCCAACCTCGTCCTTCTCTCCGAGATACCCATCGACACGATCTCTGATGTTGCGGAAGGCAAAGCTGAGCTGGTGACCTTTATTTTTAACACAAAAAACAAAATCGTTTCCTCTGCGAAAGGTGAGATCGACTTCTCCTCATTTTCCCAGAAGACGATCTATCATTATACGCTCTCCTCTCTTTCACCCGGCAGGTATGAATGCCGGCTGGTCCTGAGAAACCTGAAAACAGGAAAAGCGGCTGTGGCTTCTTCCTCTGTCACGATCACTGAGCCCTCTAAATCCGGGATAATGCTCTATCCACCCCTCCTTTTGATTCCGGATAATAAATCTGTTTATCTCAAACTGGCAGGAGGGAAGGAAACCGAAGCCATCTCCTTGACTGATGTCTATCCCTTCGTGACCAGTAATCACTCGCCTGTCTTTGATGTCTTGAGCCAGGAAACAGCGCATCTATTCGGAGTGTTGGTCTGTGCTGTGGGGGATGTCCCTGATCCTGCGGTCAAACTCTCCGCTCATCTGGTAGAACACCAGACTGGTCTGAAGATGCCTCTGCAGTTCTCAGTCCCTGCATCCCTGAAGGAAAAAGACACAGAAATATTCCTGCTGGAATTCAAGCTTCCGGAGTTGAAGCCGGGGGAATATTCAATAGAAATATCAGCTGAGGAAGTCAGCACACAGTCAAAGTCTAAAGTGATAAAAAAATTCAAGGTCAGGTGAAGATTCATCATGAAAAGGAACTCTTTCTATCTGGCGCTTTTATCAACAGCCCTTCTCTTCTCTCTCCATCATCTTCTCCCCTCTGAAACCGTACAGGAGAAACAGGAACTTAAGCCCCTGGAGTATGAAGTCACCGTCGTCCTGAAGCTGGTTCAGGTCTTTGTCACCGATAACAAGGGAAAGCCGGTCACGGACCTCAGCAAAGACGACTTTCTCGTCTATGATAACGGCAAGCTTCAGAGAATCACCGATTTTGAAAGGCATATCCTTCCACAACCTGAGAAGCTCTCTCCGCCGGAGAAAAAAGAGGAAGAAAAACTTTTAGAGACAGAAATCCCTCCCGCCCAGGAGATGGCCTCCAGAATGAACCGCAAATTTTTTTTCCTTGTGGACCTTTCCTTTAATGATGGTCTGGGGATGATCAAGTCAAAAAAAGCGGCCCTGCACTTTATGGATACCCATGTCCAGCCAACGGATGAAATCGCCTTTATTACCTACTCCACGATCAGCGGCCTGGGCGTGCGGGAGTACCTGACAACCGACCATGAAAAAATAAGAATGGCCATAAAAAAGACCAGAGAACTTCCGGGCGGAATAGAGGGAGAAGGAGAAACAACATCAGCCAACGAGTTGATCAAGCGCCAGATCCTGAAATACCTCGAAGAGATACGATTGTTCGCCAAATCTCTGCGCTACATCCCAGGATACAAGAACATCATCTTCTTTTCATCCGGTATCGATAGGACTTTTCTGTACGACAGCGATGACCCCTCGATCCGGTATGAGCTGGAAGGGCTGAGCAGAGAATTGTCCACATCCTCATGCCCGGTCTACACCGTGAACACCGAAGGGATGAAGGCCTTGGCCAAACCGGCCCAGCAAAGAGGAGACCATTCTTTAAGGATGATATCCGAGCTCTCGGGAGGGAAATATTTTCATGACGTGGCCCGTTATGAACAGATAACCGAGGAAATCCAGGACGTCACCAGCAACTACTATGTTCTGGGCTATTACGTCAACGAGAAATGGGACGGCAAGTACCACGAGATCGAAGTCAAGGTCAAGCGCGAAGGATGTCTGGTCCATTCTCAGAGCGGCTATTACAACCCGGAGCCTTTCAGAAAATTCACGAAATTTGAAAAGCAGCTCCATTTGATCGACCTGGCCTTATCTGATAAGCCTCACTTCCAGGACCCGCTGTATTTCCCGTTGCACGCCCTTCCCTTCTCAGATAACGAGGATTCGAATATTGCTCTAATATCCAAAATTCCGTCGGGAATTATTGAACAAACAGGAGAAGAGGAGAGTGAAATCGTGGCTCTTGTTTTTGACCAGGATAACAACATCGCTGCCTCGAGTAATACAGAAGTCGATTTCTCCAAGATGCCGAAGAAGACACTCTATCCCTGGGTAACCCTCTCTCTTCCGCCGGGGGAATACAAATGCCGGATGGTTATCCGGAACTTGAACACAGGGAAAGGAGCTGTGGGCGCCAGCCCGGCTGTGATTTCTGAACCCTCGGATTCCGGAATAAAGCTCTATCCGCCGCTGCTGCTTGCTCGGGGTGAGAAAATCTCTTATTTAGAGCTTCCGCAGAAAAGGAGAGAAGCGGGCGAAGAAGCTGTCCTGTATGAAATCTATCCCTTTCTCTCCGATAAATACGTTCCTCTCCTTGAAGAGATTCCGCGAGAGAAGTCAAAGGTCTTGGCCGCTGTACGCTGCGCAACCTTCAACATTCCTGACCCTGAAATAGACATCTCTGCTTATCTGGTTGATCCCATAATCAATGAAAGGGCATCTCTGTCTTATTCTGTTCTCTCCGTTGCCAGCAAAGAAGAAACAAAGATTTTTCTCTTTGATATTCAGCTTCCAGAATTAAGGACCGGAGAATACTCATTAGAGATTGTCGCTGAGGAAGTGAAGACACGATCAAGGTCTGAAGTGAAAACTGAGTTCAGAGTGAAATAGGAAAATTGGGGACTGCCCCTTTCAGCCCTTATGTTAAGAAAAAGAGGGACTGTCCCCTTTTATATCTACTTTTTCTACTGCCATTCCATACTGTATCTCTTCACGAAGGAAAATGGCTGCCCGTTCTTACTCATAACCGAGTACATCTTGCCTTTCTTGACAACGAAGATATTTTCATTTGCCGGAAGAGAAAATTTTCCGATGTCCCGTCCCTCAGCATCGAAGACATCATGACAAAAGCCGCCCTTGCTGTCTCTCTCAAAAGTTCTGACGAATATCCTTCCATTTTCATCGCAGATAAAATAATAAAAAGGATTGTAATATTCCGGTATTTTTACTTTGTAACCAGGGGGAGTGGTGATGCTTTCAATCATTTCCTTCTTTTCCGCTTCTGTTATTTTCACAGGATCATAAGCTTTCATTATTTTCCGAAGCGTTTTTCCTTTAGGGCTGATAATAGATATTTCATAACTTGAAGGATGGCTCCAGATGATATTATCATTTTCCAGCACCCGAAACTGGAGGCTGGTATCCAGCATCTCTATGACGTAAGGTGTCCTCTCCTCTTCAACAGTGACAATGGTCATGAGAGGATTGAGTTTCGAATCAAATTTTTTCAGTTCATGCACATACCTTTCTCCAGGAATAAAGAAATATCCAATGACGTCTCCTTTAGAATCCGCTATCGTCCTATCGAACATCTGCTTTTGCGTCGAAATTTCCCTGAGACATTTTCCATCCAAAGAGTAATAAGAGATACGTCTGTTGGACATGTCGTAAAACATCAGCTCTTTTCCGGAAATTAAATACATCCGGTACGGAAGCTGTAATTCACAGGGACCTTGGCCCTTTTTTCCGAAAACCCTCAGGCCCTTTCCGTTCTTATCAAAGACTTTGACCCGAACATCCTTCAGATCCAACACGTAAATATTCTCCTCCTCATCAACCTGGACAGATCGAATGTCGGAAAGCGCGTATTCCGGGCTTTCCTTCTCGCCCCCGATTATCAAATTTTCTTCAAGGGCTATTTTTTGCAGAGAAGCAGGAACTTTAGGGTTATACACCACGGGGATGCCGTCTATGATCTTGATCTTAATTTCTTCAGTCTGGATAAAAAAGGAGAAAACTAAGGACGTAATAAACAAAATCATGGAAAGTCTCAGAATGGGTGATAGTTTTCTCATCTGACCCTCCTCATCCCTTAAACATTTGTCTGATCACTGACTCTACTATTATTAATATACGCCTGCAGTACCATGATGTCAAAAACTCCCCTTTGGGAGTAAACGCCCGTGGAGGCTATTTTTTTTTAGGATGGGTCCTGCCATGGGGTGTCCCCCGTGGGGAACCCCTTCCGCTGCGGGCATTGCGGGGGAGCCCCTCGTCCCACCCATCCTATTTTAATAAGGAAATAACTATTACCCCGAGAAGATACTTCCCCTTTGGAATTAATCCTCAAAAAATTGTAAAGAAGAAAGTGAATAATGACTTTTTTTATCTATCAGATAGAGTCTTCATGAATTTGACTATCAGGTCCTCTTCTTCATCTGTCAATCCCAGGTCTCCCAGCTCCTCGGTGTTGACATTCTCCTTGATTTCAGGAGGAGGCCAGTTTTCACCGGCAATATCCCTTGTGTTGTAGAAGTGGACGATATCCTTGAGCGATTTGAAGACGCCGTTGTGCGCGTAGGCTTTGACAAAGTTCTGATCAGGCCTTAAGTCCACATTGCGCAGCGTGGGCACCTTCTGCTTGCCGTAGTTCTCAGCCGTATGCTGAGCGAACTCAGCAGTTGTCTCGAGGAATCCGCCCAGGCCTTTGTCCACCCAGTTCTTTCCTTCCTTGTTCCATTCCTCGGACATGGTGTAGAAGGGATTGAGAGGGTTCCTGGGAATACCGAGGTTGTCGTAGGTGAAATCCGTAAACAGCGGCGGCTTACCGTTGACTGACGTCATCACGTGGCATTCAGCGCACATGCCTTTGGTGTTGAACAGCATCAAACCCTTAACTTCGTCATCATCCAGTCCCAGATTCTTATAGCCTGCCCAGTTCGACTCATCGACCGCCTCCACATCCAGACCAACAGCTGTCGCCTTCCGCCAGAAATCATCGAACCTGGAGCTGAAGGGATTGACCTCGGCGCTCCGTTCAAAAGCCGCGATGGAGCGGGCGATCCGCTCATAAGTTCCGTCTATATCATTTAAGTCCAGCGAACCGCGGCCCCAGACCTTCTCGAAGAGGTCAGAATAATCTGACTCACTCACCTTTACAACCACCGTCTTCTTATCCGGGTTGTTCATCTCCATCGGATTAAGAAAGGGACCCATGGCCTGTTCTGTCAGGGGATCGCCCAGTTCCCATCCTGATGCCCGGCCGTTCGAAAACATCCCGCCGGCAAAGGTCCCTTCTTCGTCCCTGTGTAAAACGGGACTGTCTCCGGCATAAGCGGCAGAAGGCGGCTTGGCGTTGCCGAACCGGCCCTGAACTGCGCCCTCGTAGACTGATCCGGAATTGTTGACCGCTAAGTCAGGGCCCGTCCATCCCGCCAGAGGGCTGTGGCAGGAAGCGCAGGACTGCCCGGCCGGGGTGGAAAGGTTGGCGTCAAAGAACAGCTTCTTTCCCAGCTGCTCCTCCGGAGTGAGCCCGGTCTCCGCGGGCTTTTGTTTGCAGCCTGCAAGAATGATCAACGACAGGATCGCTGTCATGGCGATTATTTTTTTGCATATTGTCATTTTGTATCCTCCGATTTATGTCCTTTTTCATTTCTCGCTGTTTTCTTTCTTTAGAGCTCAAGCATCAGCGAAACATTTTACCGCTTAAAATAAAAAAAGCATTGTACCCCTCTGTAGACAATCTGTAAATCCCAGCCGGCATTTTTAGCCCTTTCCTGCCAGATCCTCTCGAATATCGTGCGGTAATCCTCGAAGGGAATCTGCTTTTTGAGGTGGCCAGCATGTCTGTATATCTGGAAATACAGCGGATTTATCTTGACCACAGCTTCATTGTCCTCCAGCTTTTCGAGAGTGACCTCGTTTCCTCTCAAATTGGCCTGCTCCCAGCAAACGTAAAGAATAAAAGCTCTGGCTGGATGGACGAACGGAACCCAGGCCGTGGCTGCCACGAAATACCCTGCGCCGTCGCTGAATATACGGAACGCAGACTCCTTCCCTTCCTTCCTGGAGAGGTCATTGAAAATCCAGACCATTTTAGACCAATAGATCTCCTCGCGTGCCCAAGCCTTCTGGCTCTCCGGAATGTCCGGAAACTCTGATGCCGGAAGAAAGGAGATCTTATCCAGGCGGATGAAGATGCCCTCAACATGGCGGTAATACCACTCATCACCTTCAATGAGGAACATGAAACAATAATCTCTCCATGCACCGGACTTGCCCTTGAGCGGGATTATGAAATTCACCTGATTGTCGTACCGGACTATCTCCGGCTCTGTATCCCATTCCTCCCACACCGCCCCTCTTCTAAACGTGTTGAGAGCTTCAATCTGAGATTCCTTTGATAAAAATTCGAGC
>JAOUKO010000414.1 GCA_029882525.1 Candidatus Aminicenantota bacterium
TGCGTTAAAGTCCAATCCGAGGGCGAAGTCTTCTTTTTTCTGGGCGACCTGGTGCCCACTTCCGGTCATGTCGGCCTGCCTTATATCATGAGCTACGACCTTTTTCCTCAGCAGACTCTTGAGAATAAGAAAAGGGTCTTCGACCAGGCTATAGAGGAAGACTGGATTCTCGGTTTCAGCCATGACCCTGACCATTTCTTCGGCAAGGTTAAAAAAGAAGATAAGAAATATAAATTTGTTCCTCTCCAGTAAAAAGACGAACCCCCAAATACCTGGCAGCCTTGAATATTTCCGGTTCGGATGCTATAAAGAGATTTGCGTCATTTAGCCCGGAAAACTTTGCATCCTTGATACGAAACTTCCGTTCGAAAGATGAGCTTAGAAGAATACAAGAAGAAAAGAGATTTCAGCAAGACTCGAGAACCTTCGCAGCCAAGAAAAAAAAAGGAATCAAATGACCTGGTCTACGTCATCCAGAGGCATCAAGCCTCCCACCTGCATTTCGACCTGCGCCTGGAAGAGGAGGGAGTCCTGAAAAGCTGGGCGATCCCCAAGGCCCCGCCTCAGGAAACGGGTGTTAGAAGGCTGGCTGTCCAGACCGAAGACCATCCCTTGGGCTATGAAGATTTCGAAGGCGTCATTCCTGAAGGAGAGTACGGTGCAGGGAAAGTCGAGACCTGGGATAGAGGCCACTATCTCTCTCTTGAGGAGACGCCTGCCAAGAAGGTGGTCGAGATCATAGGCAAGAAGTTACGGGGAAGATACGCTTTGATCAAGCTCAAGGTGAAAGACCCTGAGGATAAGAATTGGCTTTTTTTCAAATTACAAGAAAGCAATTAATTCCTGTTCCGGGATAAATTTAAAGGAAAGGACCAAAAATGACGAAAACAGAAGAAAAAATAGCCTGCCACATCTGTAAAAAAGAGATTCCTAAAGCAGCAGCGGTGCACGCTGAAGGTCAGGAATATGTCCTTCATTTCTGCGATCTTGAATGCATGGATTACTGGAAAAAAGAGCAGAAGAAGAAAAAGAAGAAATAAGAAAAGTCTATAGGTTGGATGCTGGATAAAGAGCTTTAAGTCAGGATTTAACTCAACTCTTTCCCTTCCTTTCTATTGGGGCAAAAATAAATGGAAATGACTTTGCTCCGCTGGGATTAATTCAGTACTCGCTCATTTAAATTTGATTATCAATAGAATTTTTTTATTCGTTTTGAGTAAGGGGAACATTCTCAACCTGGTATCCGTATAATCTATTGATATGAGAGCAACAGGAGGAGTCCATGTTTAAGAAAATAGCAATTTCTGTCTTTATCGTGCTTGTCGTAGCTGCAGTCATACTGTTAATGGCCAAGAATTCCTCAAACGGCAAGGATAACGGGATCAAGATGATCAAAGTGCAGAAAGGAGATATCGTAGAGAAAGCGCTGGCCATCGGCCGCATCGAGCCAAAAAATGAGATTGCGGTCAAGTCGAAGATATCCGGAATTGTCAACACAGTTTTTGTCGAAGTGGGTGATGTGGTTAAAAAAGGGCAGCCATTGCTGGAGATCAAACCCGATCCAACGCCCTTGGAATTCGCGGAAACGAAGAAGAATGTGGAGATTGCCAAGGTTTACCTGGAGAAGGCGGAGAATGAGTACGACCGTATGAAGAAATTGCTCAAGGACAATCTGGTTTCCGAGCAGGACTATGATGCGGCAGAGAACGAATACAAACAGCTTCAGCTGAGGCTGAACCTTGCTCAGGAACGATTGGCTTTGATCGAGGATGGACGGACCAAAATAGCTGACCGGCAGGTGGATACGGTCATAAAGTCTCCCGTGAAAGGAACTGTTCTGGAGAGAAGAGTCAATGAAGGCGACCCGGTGGTTCCCTTGACCTCATACCAGGCGGGCACCGAGCTTCTTATGCTGGCAGACATGGAAAGCCTGATCTTTAAGGGAACCGTCGATGAGATCGACGTCGGAAAGCTTGAGGTCGGGATGACGGCTGAGCTGAAGATCGGGGCTATCCCTGACGAGAAGATATTCGGCGAGTTGACCAAAATCTCGCCCAAAGCCAAACAGCAGGAAAATGCCACGCTCTTTGATGTGGAGATCGAGATCACCCAGAGAGGAGAGAAAATAATCAGAGCAGGGTATTCCACCAACGCTGACCTGGTTATCAACAAGGCGGAGAATGCTCTCTTCATTCCCGAGAGGCTAGTGGAGTTCAACCAGGATAGAACCTACGTTGAAGTCAAGGATGTCAAAGGGGAAATCATCAAGAGGGAAGTGAAAATCGGATTGAGCGATGGAATAAACGTGGAAATCCAAGATGGCCTGGAAGAAGGAGAGGAAGTCGTCGAGAAGCCGCCTAAAGAAATCAAGTGATTCATTTAAAAGATTCTCTTCCGTTGTGTATGGGTAATTTTATGAGTGAAATACACGGAAATGGCGTCGTTCCCTTCAGATTTTTAACGCCATTCCTTCGT
>JAOUKO010000416.1 GCA_029882525.1 Candidatus Aminicenantota bacterium
CAGGATGACAAACCCGGTCGTAATGACGAGAATAAAAATGAAAAAGAGGGAGAAATTATCCAGGATAAGGTTTTCATTGAAGTAGGAATAGGCCTGGTTCCAGAACAGGATGCAGACAAAGGCGCAAAGGACAAGGAAGACGAGAGAGATATAGGCAAGGTAGTCTTTATTGTCTTTCTTGATGAAGACTTCAAGGATCATGACCAGAAGAGCGACAAAAACAATGACCAGGAGCGGAACCAGAGCTAAAAAGCTATTCATCTATCGTCTCTTCCTTTTCCTTGTTTTTTTCTTGCGCCTTCAGGTCATCGATCGTTATCGGCAAATTCTGCTTTTTTGGGATTTGAGAGGAATACATTTCTTTCTTGTTGACCCTATTGAGGAGATGGGTAACTGAGCTGTCCATCTTCCTCAGGAAAGGCTTGGGATAAATGCCCATCCAGAACATCATGATGACGATGGGAACGAGATAAGCGATCTCTCTCTTGTTGATATCTTTGAACGTCCGGACCTTGTCATTGGTGATCGGTCCCTGCATCACTCTCTGGAACATCCAGAGGAGATAGCCGGCAGCCAGGATGACCGTGGTCACACCCAGAATGGCAAAGAGCTTATTCGCCTTGAAAATCCCGAAGATGCACAGCACCTCTCCGATGAAACCGTTGAGTCCCGGCAGCCCCACAGAGGAAAGCATGCAGACGAGGAAAAAAGCAGAGAAGACGGGCATTTGCTTGCTCACCCCTCCGTAGTCCCTTATCAGCCGCGTGTGGGACCGTTCGTAGAGGACTCCCACGGCCAAGAACAGGGCACCGGTGCTCAACCCGTGGTTGAGCATCTGGTAGATGGCTCCTTCTGTTGCCTCGATGTTCAGGGCAAAGACAGCCAGCATGATCAATCCCATATGACTGACACTGGAATAGGCGACAAGGGATTTCACGTCTTTCTGGATCAGAGCCATCAGGCCGCCGTAGATGATTCCTATCAGGCTGAGCACAGCCAGATAGGGAAGAAATTTCATCACCGCATCCGGGAAAAGAGGCAGGGCAAAACGGAGGAAACCGTATGTTCCCATCTTTAGCAGGACAGCGGCCAGGATGACAGAGCCGGCTGTGGGCGCTTCCACGTGGGCATCAGGCAGCCAGGTGTGAAAGGGGAACATCGGGACTTTTATGGCAAAAGCCAGGCCAAAGGCCAGAAAGAGCCAGACCTGAGTGTTCGGGTTCAAGATTAAATTGTAATAATCAAACAGGTTGAAGGAGTAAGACCCTGTGGCCTTATAGTAAGTGGAGTAGAGGATAAAGATGGCCACCAGCATCAGCAGGCTTCCCAGCATGGTGAACAGGACGAACTTGATCGTGGCGTAGATCTTGCGCGGACCTCCCCAGACGCCGATGAGGAAGTACATCGGAATCAGCATCGCTTCCCAGAACACATAGAAGAGGAAGAGGTTGAGCGCGACGAACACACCGAGGATCCCCGTCTCCAGCATGAGCATGATGATCAGGTATTCCTTCACTCTTTTCTGGATGTATGTCCAGGAAGAAAGGATGACGATCGGCCCCAGGAAAGTTGTCAGCAGGACAAGGAAAAGGCTGATGCCGTCAATCCCGATATGATAGTCGATGCCGTAGCCGAGCCAGATGCTCTCTTCGACAAACTGCGGATCAGGAGTCTGGGAGTTGAAATTGAAGTAGAGAAAGAGGGAGATGATGAAAGTGAGGATGGTCACTGCCAGGGCAAGGTAACGGAGCAGGTTCTCCTTGCTTCTATGGATAAAAATGAACAGAACAGCGCCTGCCAGCGGGAGAAAAGTAACCAGACTCAGTATTGGAAAATTCATTTTTTAAAAAATTATTAAACAGCCTATTAAAAGAATTGCTCCCAAGAGGAAGATCAGGGCATAATCCTTGATCAACCCACTCTGGAAATAACTCAGGACCTTTCCCAAAAAACCTGCGGCTGAAGCTGTCCCGTTTACAGCTCCATCGATGACCTTGAGGTCGAATTTGTCGTATATGATTTCCGAGCCTCGGACCGTGGAGTTCACAAAGGCCGCGTTATAGATTTCGTCCATATAGTATTTGTTATACAGGAGTTTATAGATGCGCGGGAACCGGGCAGCCAGTCTCTCCGGGATACTCGGAGCTTTGATGTAGAAGACCCAGGCAATGATGATTCCCAGGAATGCCACTCCGACTGAGATGCCGATCAGGATCCATTCCAGGTCATGGCTGATGTGGGCGACATGCCCGCCTTTCAGCACTGGCTCCAGGAAATGACCGAAGAAGTCAAGGTTTTCCCCGACGACAACAGGAAGTCCTATATAGCCAGCGACCACAGAGAAGAAAGCGAGCAGGACCAGGGGAATGGTCATCATTGGCGGGGATTCGTGGATATGTTTTTTGACTTCAGGGTCGAGCCGCTCCTTGCCGTGGAAGGTGAGGAAGATGAGGCGGAACATG
>JAOUKO010000415.1 GCA_029882525.1 Candidatus Aminicenantota bacterium
CCTTCTCCTGCTCTACACGGGAATGAGAATGGGCGAAGTAATCAATCTTAAATGGGAGAACATAAAAGATGACAAGATTGCCCTGAAGAGGACGGAGACAAAACAGAAAAAGGAGAAAGTGATTCCTCTAGCCAATTCAATTAGAGAGGTCCTTGATCAGTTCCAGGATAGGCGAAGAAAGGATGGTTATGTCATCCCGTTGAGGAGACGGTTCGGGACTATGAGGGCAGCCTGGGCCGATTCAGTGATCAGAAAAATCAGGAAATACTCCGGAGTCGAGGATTTCATCTTCCATAATATCCGCCACACAGCCTCGACGATCATGGTCTCGGAGGCTTTGGGGAGAGGAGTGGGCCTGGCCGATGTGATGAAGATCCTCGGCCATAGCCAGGTCGAGGCGACGATGAAGTATCTCCATGCAGACTTCGGCCGAATGAAGAAAGCTATGAAGGTCCTGGAGAGGAAGGCAAAGAAAAATCGTTGACAATATTTGAAGGAGATTCTATCATAACGACGATGAAAAATATCGGACTTAAAACCTTGGTGGAGAAGAGCTCATAAGTACATCTTTGGTCAAATCGGAAAATTGAGGATTTCTAAGTTATTCATAAATAGATAGATATGATTCCATTCTTATGGCGAGGTAGCTCAGTCGGTAGAGCGAGAGACTGAAAATCTCTGCGTCGGCGGTTCGATTCCGTCCCTCGCCACTCTCCTTCAAATTCTGGCCCAGACATCATCTTTCAAGTCTGTAAAATTGGCTCCCCTTTTGGTCTCTCCAATAGGCAAAAGCGAAATTCTTTAAAGATATATCGAGTTCCTGAGTTGCGGATTGCAGGTCTTAAGCAAAATCGAAGAATCCAGTTTGGCAAAGGTCTATTTATAACTCGAGAGATTTCAGGAAATCCTTCAGCCTATGGCTGAACTCGGGCCTCTCAATAGCCAGGGAGACCGTGGCTTCAAGGAAGCCCATTTTATTCCCGCAATCGTAGCGGATTCCCTCGTAGATGACCCCGTAGACGGGCTGTTTCCCGATGAGGAACTTGACGCCGTCCGGGAGCTGCATTTCTCCCCTGTGGTCGGGCTTGGTCTTTTTTATCCCTTCGAAAATCTCGGGAGTGAAGACATACCTGCCAAGGCTGGCCAGGTTGGAAAAGGCCTTCTCCGGGCCGGGCTTTTCGACCAGGTCCTCGATCTGGAAGACACGCTCTGAGATCTTTTTGGGCTTGACGATCCCGTACATCCTGGTCCCTTCCTCATCCGTCTCCCCGAGGACGATGACCGACGCCCCCTTTTCTTCGGAGACATCGATGAGCTGTCTGGTGCAGGGTGTGGGACAATCGTATATATCATCGGGAAGAAGGACAGCAAAGGGCTCCTGACCGATAAACTCTTCGCCCATGAGGACAGCATGTCCCAGGCCAAGGGCCTGTTTCTGCCGGATGTAACAGAACTCCGCCAGCTTTGAGATCCTCTTCATTTCCTCCAGGAGATCAAGCTTGCCTTTCTCCTCAAGAAACTGCTCCAGCTCAGGGCTTTGATCGAAGAAATCCTCCATCGAGGACTTCCCCCTGCTGGTGATGATGGCGATGTGCTCGATGCCTGACTGGACAGCTTCTTCCACAGTGTAGAGGATAAGAGGTTTATCTACCACCGAAAGCATCTCTTTCGGCTGGCTCTTGGTGGCGGGAAGGAACCGTGTCCCGAAGCCTGCCGCCGGGATGATGGCCTTTCGTACTTTCATATTATCTCCTTTATAAAGAAATGGAGAATTGTGAGTTCATGCCCTCAGAGGACAAATCAGGCTGATTATTGAATCCTTTGGTCTATGTTCTCTTCTGCCCGGGCTTTACACTCAGAATCTGTAACTGATGGAGATGGTGGGAACGATGATGTTCATCTTATAAGCACCAGGCATGGCCGTCTCGTAGCCTGCGGGCATATCGATATAGAAATCAGGAGGAGGCGTCGGATTGAGAACCACGTCAAACGGGACGCTTCTGTCCTTGCCCATCAGGTACTCGATACCGAAGTCAAGCTGGAGACCGTTAAGCGAATAGCCAAACCCGGCGGTAACCACCTGAAAATCATGGCTGGGGAGGAGAACGTTCAAGGTCGTCGCTGGAGCCGGAGAGGGGTCGTAATAGTAGCCAGCCCGAAGAGCGTACTTATTGAACCTGTACTCAGCGCCAAACCGGATCTGGAGCGTGTCATCCCAGTTCATCGGCCTGAGATCATCACCGCTCTGCTCCATCATCGCCGCCCAAAAGGTGTCTATGAAAGTCGTCTCTATCACATCGATCTTGGACCACTGGGTCCACTGGAGGTCGCCGGTTAAGGTCAGTCCTTCCACGGGCTGGAAAGCGGCTCCGACAGCAAGCCACATCGGCCAGGTGACGCTTCTCTCCGTATCCGATGTCTCGCTTAATCCCAGGGCAGCCATGCCGCTGATGGTGGATTCT
>JAOUKO010000417.1 GCA_029882525.1 Candidatus Aminicenantota bacterium
AAAAAATAAAAACCTTCTTTATGTGGGAACAGAATTCGGGATATTTGCTTCTCTTGATGGTGGCGAGACCTGGTTCTCTTTGAAGAATAACCTCCCGACAGTGGCGGTCCGTGACATAGCTGTGCACTCCCGAGAGAATGATTTGATCATCGGAACTCACGGCAGAGGAATCTGGATAATCGATGATATCTCTCCGTTTCAGCAAATGACCCGAGAACTCTTAGATTCTGATTTTCATCTGTTCAGTATCCGGCCCACGACTCAGTTTTTGCTCTCTGGCAGGAAAGAAATGTACAGCAAGCAGGTCTATGCAGCCTCGAATCCCCCTTACGGTATGGTTTTAAACACTTATTTCAAGACAAAACCCGAAGAAAAGCCCAAGGTCTTCATCAAAGACAAGAGAGGCGAAACGATTTTCCAGCTTGAGCTGATGATAAAGGAAGGCTTGCAGAGGAAAACCTGGAATCTGCAGTATATTCCCAAGACAAAAGAAGGGGAGACGGTTACCCCGGCCAGTATGGGATTTGTGGCCTCGCCCTTTGTTTCACCGGGAGAGTATACCGTGGAAATGGTGATCGGCGAGCAGAGCGTTGTCAAGAAAGCATTGGTCTATCCTGATCCGCGGTTTTGGATGGTCGAAAAAGACAGGATCATCCAAAATGAAAGCTTGGTCGAGGTCATGATTCTCTCCAAAAGGCTCAATCTGGCTGTTACCGCCGCCCGGAAAATCAGGAATGAGTTGAAAAAATTGGATAATACACTGAATGAGGCTGGTGATGTTAAAGAAGAAGTCCGGAAAGCTGTGGAGAGGTTTGAAAATAAATTCGCTCCGCATGAAGAAGAAATCGTGCCTAAAGAATTGTTTTACAGAGGTTCCATGGAAATGGCCCTCCGGGGAGGACCCCTCGTCCAGCAGATCATGTTTCTGGGAGTATCGATTGTCGGCTATCCTTCTGCACCGAGTGAGACAGATATTGCCCAGCTTAAAGAATTGAAGGAAGGAGTGAATGTGCTTGTCGAAGGGTTCAATGATTTTATCCGAACGGAAATCCCCAGGCTTAATGAGGCCCTGGAGAAAAATGGCTTGAAACCCATCAAATCACCTGGAGAAGTGGAGATTTGACCGACAGAAGCCATGCAAGGACTAAAGAATAAACGTGTCCTCATCACAGGAGGCGCAAGAGGAATCGGCGCTGCAACAGCAGCCCGTTTCCTGGATGAGGGCGCACGTGTAGTGGTACTGGACGCGGATAAGGACGGGCTTGACCATGCTGTGAGCCAGATGCCTTCGCTTGCCGGGACGATTAAGGCTGATGTCTCTGACCATCGGGCTGTCTCCACAGCTTTTGAAGAGCTGGATGTTCTACTCAAAGGTTTGGATGTCTTGATCAACAACGCCGGAATCAGCCAGAGAAAACCTTTTTTTGAGATCACACCTGAAGAATGGAACAAAATCATAGAAGTGAACCTCAACGGGGTGTTTTTTGTTGCTCAGCAGGCAGCGAGGAGGATGCTTGAAGGAGGAGGCGGGGTGATCCTCAACATGGGTTCGACCAATGCCCTGATGGGCTATCCTCTGTATGCATCCTACAATGCTTCAAAAGCGGGAGTCGTAGAGCTGACGCGTTCCATGGCGCTGGAGTTAGCCCCGGAGATCCGGGTAAACGCGGTCTGTCCGGGATACATCCTGACTCCCATGCAGCAGGCAGAATATACTCCGGAAATGCTCCGCGCCTGTGAGGACAAAGTACCTCTGGGAAGAATGGGGAAGCCAGAGGAGGTGGCTGCCCTTTTTGCCTTCCTGGCCTCTGATGAGGCAAAATTCATAACAGGGCAGTGCTTTATCATTGACGGAGGAGAGATAGCTGGAGGCCTGGCCAGCCAGAAATAGGAGCCTTATTTTTATATCTTTATCTCTGGAAGCGAGGAAACGCCGTTATTCTGAGCATCCGCGAGCATGATCTTTTTCAATTCACGGAGAATGTCCTCGTCCAGAGGAGTATGAGGGTTTTCCCGGAGAAGCCTTTCCACTTCGTCCGAGGCTCTGTCCGCTATCGATTTTCTCCCGAGTGAAACCCAGTAGTCGTAAGTATCCCGGTCGACCACTCTGGGGAAGGTGTGTTCCTGCCGGTACCACTTCCGGGTGTGAGGCATGGAGAGGAACTGGGTCTCCGGAGTGAATCCTTCGAAGAGATTTTTCGCGAGAGGGTCATCGCGCTGCGATATTCCCTCGATCAGCCTGTAAGCCATGCCGCAGATCTCGTTATCCACTACCAGCTTTTCCAGGCTCTGGCAGCTTTCAAAGTTCATCATTCCCGGGCCGGAGACTACATTCACTCCAGAAAGGGCAGCCAGGACAGCACCGATTCCGGTCTCAAAGCCTGCCTGGGAGTCATTGATCTTTGAGTCGCTCAATCCCATGTAAGCATGGG
>JAOUKO010000418.1 GCA_029882525.1 Candidatus Aminicenantota bacterium
ATATTGCATAATATAATCATATTCAGGGTCATAGATAACCTTGACCATGAGATAATTCCCATTCTCGAGAGGATACATAGCCATGGTGTATGAATCCCGGGGAATGCTTTTTATAAATGCTCCATCCTTGGTGAAGAAAAAAAGACTTGATCGCCCTTGATCCATGATAACAATCTCATCCTGACTGGTGATGAGCGGTAAAATCGGCATTTGAAGCTCCCCTGGCCCCTGGCCTTTGCGGCCGAATGCTTTGAGAAAATTTCCATATCGGTCAAATTTGAGGATGAAGTTTTCGAGACATTTTTCGTTCAGGCAGTAAATACTCCCTTCAGAATCCACGTTGAAATAATTGATATTCGTTAGCCCAGTCTTGACTATATCTTCATTTTCAGTATCAATGGTGAATTCTTCGTCAAGCTGAAGGGTGCTTGGCTCTCCCTTGATCTTATAAGGCTCCAAATGGTTGACAATGACCTCCACTCCATCTTCCGTGTACTTTTCTATTTTTTCCTGTTGAGATCCACAGTGGAGAAGTAGAAAAAGAGCCAGACAAAGATAGATTAATTTTTTCATTTTATCCCCTTATAACACATTTTAATATCGGGCTATTTTATGGGATGTTAACTCCTCCGGTTATCTTTTCCAAACCCGGGCTCGAGGCTTTTTTAGTTTTTGTCTTCCACCTGCTGATAATATTAATCCACAGAAAGATTGATCAATATTTCCAGCTGACCTTATATCGTTTAACCACTTGATATCCTTCTTCATCATCTTCAATCGCGTAAAGTTTTCCTTTTTTACAAAGAAAAGGTCTCATTCGGAGAGGAATTTTGGCGATATATCTTCCTTCTTGGTCAAAAACATCATGATAATATATCTCTTCTTCTCCGATTTTCTCGTATGTCTGGACAAATATCCGGCCTTTGTCATCAAGGAAGAATCGGTAAAACGCAGTATGATATTTTGGCATATCCACATTAATTCCTGAAGGCAGGCCTTCCAGGCTTTCTTCTTTTTCTTCCTCTGTAATTTCTACAGGATCATACTCCTTTTTGATTCTCTTTAACAGCAATCCGTCTTGATTATAAATCCTCAAATCATAGTCCGCTTGGTAGCCATAGACGATATTATCATCCTTATCTATAAGCCAATAAGAGTAAGACATAAAAGGATTATATGGTTTCCGCGGGTCAAAGGCAGGTGAGCTGACAATCTCGCATATAATATTCATGTCATTATCAATCTTTTTCACCTGATAGCGAGGATTTTCGGGGTCAAAGAGCATTTCTTCAATGATGAAGTGGCCTTGGGAACCGAATCTTGCCCGCGTTGGACTCATCTCTTTTGTCAAGAGATGACGAAGGAATTTTCCATCAAAAGAAAAAAATGACAGGCGTCTCGACTCTCTCACCATCAATTCATTCTGGCTAATAGAAATCATGCTTGAATTGTTTAATTCTCCGGGCCCCTGTCCTTTTCTTCCGATGGTCATGAGATATTTGCCGTCCTTATCAAAAACTTTAATATGTTCCGCTTCCCAGTCGAGAATATAGATCCTTTCATCAACGTCCACTTCAACCTGTCTCAATTCTGAAAACATGTATTCCTCTCTTCCCTCTGTTTCTCCGATGGATAACTCCTCTTCCAGGCTAACAACATCCTCACCATACATCGGCTCTTTGGAATTCTTGACGACTGTGACTCCATCTTCTTGTTCTATTGTGCCTTTCCATTCAGTTTTTTGTTTTTCACACGATACAAGAATAATAAGAGCTGAAAGAAATAAGACGATTGAAGTAATCTGGATTATCTTTTTCATATTAATCCTATTTTTAAGTAGTTATCTGAACCTTTATCAAAATCCTTTATTCCCACTTCATTTTATAAACCACTACCTGTCTGAAACCGCTCCCTTTTTCCTCAACGCAGTAGAAGTGATCGTTTTTAACAATAATAAATTACTTTTTTTGTTATCTCCCCTTGCGTATATAGGAACTCCTTATTCGTTTATTAAATCTCGCCCATATTTTTGAATTATCTTTATTAGATTTTCCTGTTGATAGATTGAATCGTCCAGAACAAAATGCTCATCAGTATGCAAATTCTTAAAATATAATCTCGCCTCCTCATAGTAAGGGACTGTCAATCTTCTCATGAACTCAACAAATTCCCTTAAATATTTTACTCTTGGACCTTTGTACTCTTTCATTAGAAGCGGGCCTATATCTAAAAAGCTCAATAGATTGAGATACCCTTTATCTCCGAGAAAGAATTCTAGCGGAGCGTCATTGAGACTTATGTCTTCCTGGGGATAACAGGTGCATTCTTCACCGGAATGAATGATTTTAAATCCATACTGAAAGCTGAATGAGGTCTCCTCACTTTCTACCAACCATTCAACATAACCATCTTCTGGTGTTTTTATGACTTG
>JAOUKO010000419.1 GCA_029882525.1 Candidatus Aminicenantota bacterium
GTTTTTAAGGTTTAAAAACTTTTATTTGAATCTAAATGTGACACAGCCTGATTGCGGGCGAAGCGCGGCAATCTCCTAAAAAGAGATATAACTTTTTAATTTTGCTCGTGAGATTGTTCAGCTTTGTTCTCAACGTCAAGAAGCAAAAATTGGCGAAGAATGAAGGGGACTTTCCTTAATGGGAAACCTTTTCTATGCATAGAGCAGAAATTCTCTCCTCCAACTGCAGCCTTTCCCTGAATGAATCCTCCTTGAGCTCGACAGCTTGATCCATCTAGAAAATGCCCTTTACTTTTTTTCTCCTCTAAAATATAATAATCCTATAGGAAATATAGGATATGGGAGATTTTATGAGACAGAAAATTGGATTGGCTATTACGGTTCTTGTTGTGTTAACGGCTTACCTCAGCCTCAAGCCTTCATTTAAAAAGGACACCAAAGAAGACCAGTTCAGCAAGGGAGAACAAACCATGATCAAAAAGGTAATAAAATCAGATAAAGAATGGAAAGAGATCTTGTCGCCCGAACAATACCGGGTCATGAGAAAACGCGGCACAGAAAGAGCTTTTACAGGTAAATATAACGACCACTACGAAAAAGGAATCTATGTCTGTGCCGGATGCGGCACTCCCCTCTTCAGCTCAGAGACCAAATACGACCACAGCACTGGCTGGCCGAGTTTCACTGCTACTATCAATGAAAATCATATCGATTACTTTGATGATTATTCCCACTTCATGCACAGGACTGAGACAAGATGTGCGTTGTGCGGGGCTCATCTCGGGCATGTCTTTGATGACGGCCCGGAACCCACAGGAAAGCACTACTGCATCAATTCAGTCAGCCTGGATTTCAAGCCGGCTGGCGCTCAGCAAGTCGCTGAACAACAGGCAAAAAATAAATCGGACGAAAAAGCCAACGAGTACCTAAAAGCCGAGACGGCGATCTTTGCCGCAGGCTGCTTTTGGGGCATCGAGCAAAAATTCGGCCTGCTCCCCGGAGTCATTTCGACTGTTGTCGGCTATACCGGCGGCCATAAGGAAAATCCGACCTACAGGCAGGTCTGCAGCGATAAAACCGGACATGCCGAAGCCGTCAAGCTGACCTTTGACCCGAATAAAATCAGCTACCAAGAGCTCCTGGAATTCTTCTTCAAGATCCATGATCCCACCCAGGTTAACCGCCAAGGTCCAGATGTCGGGACTCAGTACCGGTCAGCGATCTTTTACCTTGATCAAATACAGAAAGAAGCCGCTGAAAAATTAGTTGAGAAGCTTAATAACTCTGGCCAATTCAAGAAGCCGATTGCCACTCAGATCGTCCCCGACTCTGAGTTCTACAAAGCCGAGGAATATCACCAGAAGTACTACGAAAAACGCAAAAAAGAAAGCAAGAGAGAATGCGGACCCGGCAGCTGTTCCCTAGAATGACCTTTAAAACATCCTCTATTTCTTGAATTCTATATAGGACTCTAGAGCTTTTAAGTAATCAGAGAAGGCTTTTGTGCCCTTCTCGCTGATCCTGCAGGTTGTCAGGGGTTTCCTGCCTCTAAAAGCTTTCTTAATGGATATGTATCCCGCTTCTTCAAGCTTGGACAAACTCGCGCTTAAGTTCCCGTCCGTCGTTCCGATCGTTTCTTTTAAGTAATTGAAACTCGCTTCTTTCACAGAGACAAGAATGGATAAAACAGCAAGCCGTGTCCGCGAATGGATGACAGGGTCAAGCGGAGCAAACTTTTCAGGAGGCATCTTCTTCACTTTGCTTTTTATACATGGCGCGGAGAACAAGAGCGGGCATGATGTATCCGATCAAAATCAGGGGGATGAACAGAAGAGCCCGGTAGTTCTCATGGATGAAGACCATTCCCAGCGCTCCCAGCCACCAGATCACGCCACACCATTTCAGCAGGTTCCACTCATAGATCCCGCCCAAGGAAAAGACCAGAATTCCAGCGATCAGTGAGATGAGAATGGCAATCAATCCCCAGGAATACAGTTTCAGGAGAGGAAAAATAAAACCAACCAACAGGAATGCCATTCCGCAGGCAAAACAGACATGGCCTGTCGTCTCGTAAGCATAGGTCCTCGCCCCTTTCAATCTTTCTATTCTCTTTCCATAAACAATCGAGAAGACGACTCCCACGGCCACAAAGACAATCCAGTTGAGCCAGATCCAGGTGTATTTCTCGACAAAAACCAGGGCATACATGCCGATAACGCCCAGGATGACCACAATCCCCCAGATAAGAAAGAACATCCAGGATCCAGCCGTAATCTTTCTCGTCCTGTCGATCATCTCCCTGATGAATTTAAATTCCTCATTGGCTCGAATCTCGTTCATAACCACTCCTTTTTTTTAATTAAAGTACTTTAATATATAAAGTTATTTAAAAACTATCAGCTGTCAAGCTTTTTTTTAAAACTAATTT
>JAOUKO010000094.1 GCA_029882525.1 Candidatus Aminicenantota bacterium
TTCGGGGGTCAGCCAGTTTGGCGTTGATTTCTTTGTACTTGGCAAGGTTCTGAATCGTATTCTCATCGGAAATGACCACCAGAATCATCTCCCGCCCTTCCTCGGAAGTGCCTCCCGGGAAAACCCTGACTCGCGGAGAGGCATCAGCAAGCGCCCGCATGTATTTATGGACTTCATGGGAATAACTGAGCACATCAGCGGCACCGGCGATGTGTCCCAGCACATCCAATGGCGTGGGAACACCCTCAGCGTAGGGAAGATAATTGACATACTTTGTCAAAAAATGAGCATCTGTGGTGAATTCGAGTATCTTTTTCGTGTATTCTTCATCAATTTTCTGATTCTCTGCCGAGCAGGGATTGATCCCCAGAAATACAAGAATACAAAAGATGAGAAGCAGGCGAGAAAAAGCTTTAAGATGCAGTGATGTTTTTGAAAAATATTGAGAAGAGATTCGCATAATAATACCTCCTTTTTATTATTTTATGCTTCTCGAAGGATTGTAAGACTCTGGAAAGGGAAAAATTTGCGCAAGCTGGGAGGAGACATAGGGATGTGAACTGGCAAAGGCGGGAACGCTCCTCATAGACATCAATGACTGCGACGAGTTCAAAATGAATATTGAGTAAAATATTTAATTTTGCAGCATAAGTCAAGTGAATGCGAAAAGTTGATAATTATTGAATTGAGTTTAAATTATGATACTAAATGTAATATTTCACGTCACTCTGAATCCGGATTTCAGGAAATACTGATAAAAGTCCGGAATATCGCTTTGCAGGCCACAACATACTCAGAGTCGTCTTTCTAGGATTAACGTCCCATTTTTCAAAATAGGACATTTGTCTAATGAAAATGACCGGTCTTTTCTTTATACTATATGCAGAATGGTCAGAGCACACGTTTAGATACAAAGATTGAGTTACTGGTGAGCAGTAGATGTGGTCAGCCATATTGCGATTTTTAAAACAGCCGAATCCGATCAGGATTGATGCTAAACTGGATTTGACGATTTCCTTTCTGGTCGGCCTGTTTGTTTTTCTCTTTCTTCTGGTTTTTCAACCTTTCGGGTTGAGCACCACCGAACCCAGACTGAGATACTTGCTGATATCCGGGTATGGAATTGTCTGTTTTCTGGTTTTGGCAGTCAACCTGCTGCTTATTCCAAGGATATTGAAGAAAGTGTTCCATGAGGAGACCTGGACTGTTTATAAACGGCTCGCATGGCATTTGTGGATCGTGTTCTCTATCGGGCTCGGGAATTATCTTTTTGCCTGTCTGTTCAATATCTTTTTTGATTTTTACAGGTTGGGATCCGGTCTTTTTATCTCCTTTCAGTGGATCACTTTTCTAATTGCCTTATTTCCGATTGTCTTTTATGACATCTTGAATCAAAACTACTGGCTGAAAAGAAATCTCAGGGCAGCCGAAGAAATATCAGCCAGGCTTCGGAATTCAGGTTCGCTGCCGCTCGACCTGTCAGGCATTGATCGAAGAATCGTCCTCCTGGCGGAGAATGAGAGAGAAAGATACGAATTCCGAGCCGGTCACCTTCTTTACGTCTCATCTGAGGGAAATTACGTTGAGGTTTGGGTTAAGAATCAAAAGGTAGAGAATGTGTTGATCCGGAACAGCCTGAAGAGAATAGAGCAACAGTTGAAGGGCTATCCCTTTCTCTTCAGATGTCACCGGGCCTATATCGTCAACATAAAAAGGATAACAAAAGCGACAGGAAATGCGCAGGGATTTAAATTGATTCTGGATGATTTGGATAAGAGAATTCCGGTCGCTCGCAGTTACGCGAGACCATTCAAAGAACTCCTGGGGATTCCCTGAGTTATTAGCAGAAACCTTCTTCGCAATATCACGAATTAGCAGATTCGAGCCGGACATCTTGCATTTCATCCCAAATTCTTGCCGCCCATCCCATTTTTATTTCCCCAAACTGATAAATGGATTAGATTGAGGTTGTGAGCTGATTCTTTCGTGAAAGGAGTGCAAAGATGAAGAAACGGATCATTGTTCTTTGGGTAGTGGTGTTTATACTCTTCTTGTTTTTTCCCGGCGTTCCCCAATGCATTTCCTGTTCGACCTTTGTCTTGAAGAGCGGAAGTCAGCTGCTCTTCGGTAGGAACTGGGACCATTATTCGAGTAAAGGATTGATGATCGTCAATAAGAGGGATGTCGCCAAAACGGCGTTGCTGATGCCTCCTGAGAGGCCTGCCCGGTGGGTTTCCAAGTACGGGAGCCTGACCTTCAACCAGATCGGAAAGGAATTCCCTTACGGCGGGATGAACGAGAAAGGACTTGTGGTGGAGATGATGTGGCTCGAGGATACACGATATCCGGAGCCTGACGAGCGGCCTGCCCTTATGGAGGTGCAGTGGATTCAGTATCAACTCGATAATTTCTCCACAGTCGAAGAGGTCCTCCAGAGCCAATCCCGGATAAGGATTTCCCAGACCAAGAGCAAGCTGCATTACCTGGTCTGTGACCGGTCGGGAAACGCAGCCACCATCGAGTTCATTGATGGGGAGTGTGTTACCCACTCAGGGCAAGACCTCCCAGTTGAAGCCTTGACCAACGATACCTATGACTCCTGCCTGGAGCTCTTTAAAGCTTACCAGGACTTTGACTGGGAGAAAAAAGTTGACCACACGACACTGCGTTCCAGGGACCGTTTCGTGAAGATAGCCAGACGTATCGAGGACCTGAAGTCAGAAGATATTCGGCCTTCTGTCGAGTACGCGTTCGACATCCTGTCTTCCGTAGGCGTCGGGAAAGTCGGCCAACATCGCACAGCCTGGAGCATAGTCTATGACATAAAGAATCTTCAGATCCACTTTAAGACTTTCGAGAACAGGAAGGTTCGAGTCGTCAGGTTGAGTGACTTTGATTTCTCGTGTGGCACGCCTTCCAGAGTTCTGGATATCACTCAGGACCTGGAAGGAGCTGTCTCCGGGAATTTTGTCGAGTACACCAGCGCGATAAACAGAAATTTGATCGAAACCGTGTTCGGCATTTATAAAGAAGTGGGATTCATACAGGATGTTTCAGAATTTGAGATTTTCTATCTGGCGAATTATCCTGACATGTTGAAATGCGATAAATAGATATTATTTCGCCAAGCCCCAGCTTGATTTTTACATTGAACATGATGACTTAGGATGAATCATTTCACTCTTTAATTTATTAGAGCCATCCATCGAGAATAAATATCTTTTTTGCTGCCATGAGCGGAACTCATGGGCATAAGGTTTTAGGAAGTCTCAGATCAAGCTTTCTTATTCGAGAAGCTGGGCTAATTTCGGGATTTCTGACTTGATCTGGCTCAGAAACAGGTCAAATTCCTCAATACCTACCAGAAACATATGTTCTTGGTCTGCTTCAATGCAAAGAGCTCGATTTCCTTGAAGAACCAGATACGCTTTCCGGCCGTTCTTAAGGGTGAACCATCCTGTGCGGATTTTACCGATTGCACTTCCTGACTTCTTCTTCACAGGCCCCCATTCGCTGTTCTCCAGTTCTTCTACCCAGGCTTTTTTTATCTTATCAACCTGGATAACCTGAGTCTTTGTCAGTGCTGCCTTAAGAGTCATTTGATTCTCAGCGACTGTGATCGAGCCTGCCGTCTTAATGGATAGAAAGACAATTCCGATAGCGATGCAGATTATCCCGCCGATGATGTAGTTCAGTGGACTTCGGCTCCCTTTGAATATTCCGATAAAGACGAGGGCTCCCAAAACAATCATGCCGATTCCCAGGTAAGTAAATAGCTTTAGGGTAGGGAGTATAAATTCCATGTGGGCCTCCAAAAGACAGATTTATGACTGACTCTTCAGCCCGGCTAGCCGCTCCCTGGCATCTTTAACCTCAGCTATCCCCGGGTCAGCGTCTTTCCAGAGCTGGAGGAATTTCTCATAGTGCTCTATGGCTTCAGCTTTCTTTCGCATCCTCTCATAAATCCTGCCCAGCATGTAGAAACCCTTGGCGTAGATGTCTCCATCCCACAGGCGGGGATAGGTCAAGGTAACTATCCTTTCGTATTCCTCTCGAGCCTTTTCCAAGTCTTCCGCCCTGTAATAAGCTTGGGCCAGAGAGTTGACAAACCAGGGACGATAATCTTTTCTGCCATCCTGTGTATAAGGTAATAGGGAAATCGCTTTCTGGAAATAGTCTATGGCTTTGGGATAATTCTCTCTTTCCAGCTCAATTCTTCCCATCAGATGTTGGTGATACCTGGTCGCTTTCCTATACGGACTTTCTTGGATCAATTTTCTCAGTTCCTCGGCAGTCCTCACAGCATCTGGAATGGATTTCATCCCAAGATAAGCCAGTCCCTTGTGATACGTATCGACAATTTGTCCGTATACTCTCTCATTCTTCACATCATCGTTTATCAGCTCATCGAATAATTTCAAAGCCTCCTCAAACTCACCAACCTTGAGATAGAAATGGGCAAATTGGGCTTTCTTGTCTTGGGGGATTTGTTTGAGCGTGTCTCTCAGCTCCACAAGTTTTCCCTGTGACAGTTTCAGGTTCGCCAGAAATCCCGCAGCTCCAACGCCGAATTTCTTGTATGTCTTCTCAGCCTCGTCAAAATTACCTTTGAGATGGAAAATATCGCCTTTTAACGCGAATGGACTGATGTCACGTCGCAGGGAGATAGCCTTTTCCACTTCATCCAGGGCTGAGTCATATTCTCCTTGACAGGCATATATGAGGGTTGATAGCTCATAAAAATTTTCATTATCCGGGTAATCATTCAGAGCACTCATGATGACCTGCCTGGCTATATCGTACATTCCTTTGACCATGTACATTTCGGTGACATTCCAGTAAACGAGGAAATTCACTGGCCTGTTTGAAAGCAGCGCCCTGTGCAGCTCTAAAGATTTATCCCATTCCTCCTTCGTGCTGTATACTCCTCCGAGGTTGGTGATTGCGATTGGGTCTCCTGGATAAATTTCCAACAGCCTCTCAAAGGCTTCGATAGCCTTGTCCGATGTCTTCTCCGATGTCCAGTAATAATCTCCCTCGATAAGATAGCGCTCTCTCTCCGATACGCGATCCCGCAGTTCAAAGGCCTTTTGGCGTGCATTCTTTCTCGCAGGACGGAATCCGAGGTTGCCGTAGGCGTTGGCCATGGACCTGTAGGCCATGGCGAAATCGGGATCAATCTCGACCGCTTTGAGCATCGATTCAATGCTTTTTGGGTACTCCCCGTTGAGATGATACCTCCTTCCTTCGCTGTAAAGTTTATAGGCTTCTGGGGAGGCAGTGGTGATTTTCCCTACCTCCTCGTCTATGTCCGTTATGATCTGCCTTTCCGAGAGCTTAAAGTTCACCTTGATTCTCTTTGTCAACTCGTCCACCATGGCATAAAAATCTTTTTCGCCGTGTCCTTCCACACTTTCTGAACCGATAAGCTCTCCTGTGCTCGCTTTCTGGAGGGAGACATTGATCCGGAAAGTGTCATTCGCTCTGGTGTAGTTTCCGACCAGGACACTCTCGACTCCCCCTCGAGCAGCGACTTCCTTTAAAACTTGAGAGGAATACGCGTTTGCATCCAGCTGGTCAAGCTGCTGGAGGATGTCGAAAAGCCTTTCCGCACTTAACACCCTGATGTGCTTCGACTGGGAGAGGTCAGTGATCAAAAGGTCGGAAAGAGCATTTCTCCAGTGGTCTAAGTTCTCGTCGCCGGTATTGTTTTTGAAATACATGACAGCGAGAGAAGGCTTGTCCGATGGGATCGGGGCAAATTCTCTTTTGGAAAAAGGATGGAAGATCAGCACCGCGACGACCGCAAGGACGACAACAGCGAAGGCGGGAATGAGAATTTTTTTCAGGTTAAAAGTGACCGTGATCTCTCTTGAAGTACTTGGTTTTTTTCTGGGAATCACCCTTTCTTCGGTAGGGATACCTTCCTCAATTTTGCTCAATTCGGACAGAAACTCCTCTGCTGTCCGGTATCTCTTCTCTTTATCTTTTTCCAAACACCTCAGTATCACCCGGGAGAGCCCCTCCGGAATCTGGGGATTCACCTCACTGGGGTCCTGGGGTTTCTCACTCTTGTGCTTCATGGCTATGCTGAGGGGGGTTTCCCCGGCGAAAGGAATCTTTCCGGTCACCATTTCATATAGAATCACTCCCAGAGAATACAGGTCTGAACGCTGCTCAATCTCAAGTCCCTCTACCTGCTCGGGTGACATGTACTCGGGTGTCCCGACCATCACTCCCGCGCCGGTTACACCCTTTGACTTTAGGGAGCGGGCAATGCCGAAATCCATAATTCGCGCATTTCCATCTCTATCTATCATGATGTTGCCGGGCTTTAAGTCACGATGAATCACACCTAATCTATGGGCCTCTGCCAGTCCTTCACCCACCTGTTTGGCTATGGTGACAGCAGTCCCGACGGTCAATTGCCTTGACCTTCTGATGAAGCTTCTCAGGTCCTCCCCTGAAACATATTCCATGGTGATGTAGTGCATCCCTTGTTCTTCACCAAGGTCAAACATCCTGCATACATTCCTGTGGGCGATCTTGCGAGCCATCCTGAGCTCATTGCTGAAACGTTCTATGGTCCTCTTGTCGGACGCGATTTCAGGCTTTATGAGCTTCAGGGCGACTTCTTCCTTTATTTTCTTGTCTTCGACCCTGTAGACTTCACCCATACCTCCTTTTCCCAGCTCTTCGATGATTTCATACCTGGAGGCAAAAGTCGTTCCTCTGGTCAGCTCTGTCGCGGGCGTCTCAATGGTTTTTGTGGGCAGGGAAGAGATATCCTCTGATGAGGGAAGGGGTGTGGCACATTTGCCGCAATACACGGTGTTGTCCGGATTCTCAAAATGACACTTTGGACACTCAATAGGCATTTTTTCCTCGGTTTACCTGGCTAAGAATAGCAATTAACGGGAGAAGAGTCAACCTGACAGGAACACCTGACTGAAAGTCGTTTGCTCGGCTTTTTGCATCAGCGATTGGATTATTTCACACATATGTTATTTTTATTCAGCAGACTTAGCAACCAATTAAATTGATTTAAAAATATCTTGACACGGCATCAAATATCTTTTAAACTATTATAAGATATAGGACGAAGTTCCATGTATAGTTTGACACGAACAGAAGAGGAAATCCTCCTGACGATATGGGATCTCAAGGAAGACGCCTACCTCGTGGCTATCCGGCGCCAACTGAACATGATCGCGGAAAAGGAACTGACCATAGGTGCAGTCCATATCCCTCTCTCGAAGCTTGAAAAAGCCGGGGTCGTGGAATCTTATTTTGGAGAAGCCACGCCAAAAAGGGGCGGCCGCCGGAAAAGAATTTACAGGTTAACCAAAGCAGGAATCGAGCTCCTCAAAAAACACAAAGAAATAAGGGACAGGGTCTGGTCCGGATTCAGCCGGTCTTATTCGTGAAGCCAATGACCGAAACCTATCACAAACCGCCTTCCGTTCTGGAAAAAATCCTCTCCAGCATCCTGACTGCCTCAGACAAAGAAGCCCTGTGTGGTGATTTTGAAGAGATTCACAACGATATCGTTTCCCAAAAGGGAAAGGCCAGGGCGCGCCTTTGGTACATGAAGCAGATTTTGTCATATCTGCCTCGTTATATTATTCAACTGTTTTTATGGAAAGCTGTTATTCTGGTCAAGTCTCTTCTGTTTGCTTTCCGTAAACTCAGAAGACTCCAGCTCACCTCTACCATCAATATCGCCGGTCTGGCCATCGGCCTCGCCTTTTTCGCACTGCTGGTGGCCTTTGTCCGGGACGAGCTGACTTTTGACCTCTTTCACGAGAAATCGGATCAAATATACATTCTGACCAGCGAATTCCAGGGCCGTTTTATGGGCGGCTCCCATCACTTCATCGCTGAAATGTTAGAGTCCGAGTTTCCTGAGGTCGGCCCTACGCTTCGTCTGGCCATGCACAGCAAGCCCGTCCGCCGGGAAAACAGAACCATGGTTAAGGATATTGTCTTTTCGGATCCTGATTTTTTTGACTTTTTCTCTTTCCCTTTATCCGCTGGCGATCCGGCTCAGGTTCTGGAAGATCCGCACCGAATTGTGATCACCGCCTCAATGGCGGACGCATTTTTCAGCGGCACCGATCCTCTGGGAAAGACAATCTCGGTTCTTCTTAGAGGTGAATATAGAGATTTTATTGTTTCGGGAATCGTCGATAGAATTCCCGGCAATTCCAGCCTCCAATTCGATTGTATTCTTTCTTATTTTCATGTTTTCAGCGCCTTTGAGATCGATCCGAATAACAACGATTTTATAACTCTGCCCATGTTCACGACAACGTTTTTAGAGCTGTCAGACAAAAAAACCGTGGAATCTCTCAGAAGCAAACTTCCGGATTTTCACAACAGACTGTACGGTCTCATGTACAAGCAGGGGAATATGGATCCTCCCAAACAAGGTTTTAATCTTCTGAACCTGCCTGATTATCACCTGGGAGATGTCAACGTAAGCGTTTTTTCAGCCCAAAGCCGGCCGGTCTTTTCGATCATCCTATCCGGGATCGCTCTGCTCGTGCTGATCCTGGCCTGTTTCAACTCGGTCAATCTCGCTTTGGCCCATAGCTTTAACCGCTTTAAGGAGATCGGCGTCCGCAAGGTCATCGGCGCTCGAAAAGAACAGCTTATCGGTCAACTGCTGACGGAATCCCTTTTGTCAGGTTGTGTATCGTTGATATTGGGGATCCTTCTGGCCTCTCTGCTCATCTCCCCTCTCAGCTCCCTGACCGGAAAAAGCCTGACTCTATCCGCGCTCCTTCATCCCCAGATAATTCTGGTTGTCATCCTGGCTGTTCTTGTGGTCAGCTTCTTTACCGGGATTTACCCTGCCCTGTGGCTGTCCCGTTTCCCGGTAGCTGAGATTTTCCGGGGGCGTTTCAATTTCCGACAAAAGGGAGCCCTCTCGCAGACTTTGATCGTTTTCCAGTTCGCCGTTTCGCTCTTTCTCCTCATCGGCTCCCTGGTCATGGTCCGTCAGCTCCGATTTTTGTCGGCGGCGGATCTGGGCTACAAGCCGGAGGGTATTCTCATCGTCCACACTCAGGCTCATCCGGATAGGCCGGAGGAGGGCGAGAGCCTGCTGGAGATTTTCAGCACCGAACTCCGGTCCGATCCACGGATTCTGGCAGTCAGCGGCGACTCGGGAACAGTGGGAAGCCGGTACGGAGGAGTGGTCCGTCGATTTGATAAGGACGGAGTCGAATATAGAGTGGAAATCTATCTGGTCGATCCTCGCTACAGGGAAACCTTGGAAATTCCTCTTGTCGGGGGAAGGGACTTATCGTCCGAGCGGCCCATCGATGCCTTGGAAGGAGTTTTGGTCAACGAGGCTTTTGTCCGGGAATTCGGGCTCGCGGACCCGATCGGACAGCACTTTTCCGATTTTGCAGTCGACAAACTCCCTCCAGAATACACATTCGATCCGGTGATTGTAGGAGTGATTCGGGATTTTCATTTGAGCTCTCTTCATTTTCCGATCACTCCGATGGCCTTCGGCCTGAGACGCTTTCCGATCTTCCAGCGCTACAGAAATATCCTGGTCAAAGTCAGACCTGGAGAAGAGGCCGCCGTTCTTGAGAAGTTGGAGGGAATCTGGAAAAGGCTTCGGCCCGAGCTTCCCTTCAGCGGCATTTTCCTGGAGGACGTGCTGAACAGAGAATACAGACG
>JAOUKO010000420.1 GCA_029882525.1 Candidatus Aminicenantota bacterium
GGCCGTACATCGACACCACCAACAGGGTCATGCTGACCTTTACTCTTCTGGCTGCTCTCTGCGTGGTCTTCCTGTTGGTCATCCTCTATTTTGCCACGTCCAGGATCACCAATCCCCTTCAGAAAATGGTGATCGCCACTCAGGAAATCGCCAAAGGGGACCTGTCCCATAAGGTTGAAGTCAATTCCCGGGACGAAATCGGCTATCTTGCAGATTCCTTCAACCAGATGACAGCTGATCTCAAAACAGCCAACCAGAAATTGATCGGATGGGGAAGGACTCTGGAGAAAAAAGTCCAGGAACGCACCAAGGAGTTGAGAGAGATGCAGGCCCATCTCATCCAGTCCGAAAAACTGGCCTCACTGGGAAAGCTGGCCGCAGGAATCGCCCATGAGATCAACAATCCCCTGGGCGGGATCCTTATTTACAGCCATCTTCTCCTTGAGGACACACCCAAAGAGAGCCCCCACCTCGAAAACCTGAAAAAGATCGTCAAGGAGACCTCGCGCTGCAAGGATATCGTCAGAGGCCTGCTTGAGTTTGCCAGACCCAAGGAACCGGAAATGTCTTGGATAAACCTCAATGATGTTGTGGACAGGTCGCTGGCCATCGTCGAAGGCCAGGCCCTCTTCCAGAATATCAAGATAAACAAAAAATTCGCGTCCGCCCTTCCCAAAATCGTGGCGGACGGGTCCCAGCTCCAGCAGGTGTTCATGAACATCATCATCAATGCTGCCGAAGCCATGGACGGAAAAGGCACCCTGTCCCTCAGTACCTCCTTGGATACAGATGGAACCCACATAGAGGCAAAAATCACCGATACGGGCCACGGCATAAAGGAAGAGGACAAGAAAAGGCTGTTCGAGCCTTTCTTTTCCACCAAAGAGGTCGGCAAAGGCACCGGATTAGGCCTGGCCATCAGCTACAGCATCATTCAAAAACACCTGGGGACGATCGAAGTCGAGAGCCAGGAAAGCAAGGGCTCGACATTCACGATCAAGCTCCCGGTCATTAGGGAAGGTAAGGATGATTGAAAACGTGAATATTCTCGTCATCGACGACGAAGAAACAATACGTGACGCCTGCCGTCAGATCCTTAAAAAAGAAGGATACTCGGTCAAGACAGCGGAAGATGGGATCGAAGGCCTCAGGCTCTTCAGGACCGAATTCTTCCACGCCGTGCTTCTTGATTTAAAACTGCCTGACATGGATGGGATGGAAATCCTCAGCCAGATCAAGGAAGAACATCCAAAAACGCCGGTCATCATCATCACCGGATATGCCAGTATCGATTCCGCAATCGAGGCCATGAAAAGAGGAGCCTCTGATTATCTGTCAAAGCCTTTCAGCCCCGAACAGCTCCGGCTCATCACCAAAAAATCTCTGGACAGCCGCAAAATGCTCATCGAAAACATCTACCTGCGGGAAGAACTGGAGAAGCAGGTCGAGTTCAACATGGTCATCGGCAAAAGCACAGTGATGGAAAGGGTCCTGGATATCGTCAAACGCATCAGCTCCTCTGACAGCACCGTCCTCATCACCGGAGAGAGCGGGACCGGCAAAGAGATCCTGGCTAGAGAAATCCATAACCACAGCCCCAGAAGAAATGCCCCCTTTGTGGTCGTGGATTGCGGAGCGCTGGTGGAAACCCTTTTCGAGAGCGAGCTGTTCGGCCATGTCAAAGGCTCTTTCACCGGAGCTCATGAGACAAAGCACGGCCGGTTCGAAGTCGCCAACGGGGGAACGATATTCCTGGACGAGATCAGCAATATCAGCCTGAATATCCAGGCCAAGCTCCTGAGAGTCATCCAGGAGCGTGAGGTTACCCGGGTGGGAAGCAACAAGCCGATAAAAGTGGACGTCCGCATCCTGGCTGCTACCAATGAAAACCTGGCTGACCTGGTCAGGAAGGAAAAATTCAGGGAGGACCTCTTCTACCGTCTGAGCGTCGTTCCTTTGAACCTCCCTCCTCTCAGAGAAAGAAAAGAAGATATCCCCTTTCTCATCGATCATTTCATAAATAAATACTGCAAAAAAACCAGAAAAGACCTCAAGGGAGTCTCACCTTCGGTCAAAAAAGCCTTGATGGAATACGACTGGCCCGGAAATATCAGAGAGCTGGAAAACACCATCGAAAGGGCCGTGGTGCTTACCAAAGGGGAGAAGATCGAGCTCGAAGACCTTGTCTATCACGGCATAAGCGCCAGCTCTTCTCTCCTTCTCCCGGTCGGAGGAAAGTACAAATCCCTGAATGACATTGAAAAAGAATATATAAAAATCGTCCTGCAAGCTCAGCATGGGAACAAAAGCAGGACAGCCAAAATCCTGAAAATCGACCGCAAAACCCTCATGGCAAAGATCAAAAAGTATAAAATTCAGTGATCCAGCCTCAATCACTTTATTATCCTTA
>JAOUKO010000095.1 GCA_029882525.1 Candidatus Aminicenantota bacterium
AGGTGAACTCCCGGGCCAGCTTGAGATCCTTGACCTCTCCCTGAATGGTGATATCCAGATCCTGCCCGACATTGAATGTCCCCTCCAGGTCAAACTCACCAAAGGTGGATGAAAGGTTCGGTGATGAGATGGTCACTTTTTTCTTTAAATCCCAGTTCAATTTTAACGGACCGAGGAACGGATATTGACCGGGCTTATCTCTGGAGTAATCGTCCTTGAATTCTATATCGGCCTCAAGCTTTTCTGTATTAAGGTAAAAACTTCCCCAGGCAGGAGTGGCAATCGGCAGCGGCAAGTAGAAATATTTTGTGACCGGGTCGAGGAAAGCTCCCTTCACCGTTCCCTCGACTTCTTTTCCTGCGAAATGGACCTTCACGTACTCCCTCGGCATAGAGCCCCTGCGGTAATTGAATTCAACAGTCCGGCTAGACCTGTCTGAATGGATTCTTCCCCTCATCTCTCCCATGTCAACGCCGTTCAGGTGGAGATTATTGCTCGTGAAATCGGCTTCAAATGATATCCCCTCTCCAGTCCTGGCCAAAATCCCTTCTCCTTCGGTATCTCCTTTCCATTCGAACGGCAAACGCAGGAACTCGATGACCAGAGGCGCGCTGGCTCTGAAAGACGTCTTCAGGTTGAGCTCAGGGTCGAGAGGATTGACCAAACTCCCTTCTGACTCCACCCGGAAGTCTTTACTGTCAATTTTCAGCTTCCTGACATGGATCTTCTGCCCCCGGCTCTCTATAAAAACGCTGATTTTCCCCTCTAACCGGGGCCGGGATGACCCGGGGAAAAAGACATTCTCCTCGGCATCCGCCTCCAAAGAAAACTCATTCCTCCCCTGGATAAAAACGGCATTTATCCCTCTGGATTGAAAGCTGACCTCCTTGCCCTGGAAATAAAATTCTCCGTCTTTGATCAAACCCTCTTCCACCAAAAGAGGAAAAGAGAGCTCAAATTGCCCTTTCGTCTCCGCCTCATCCTTCCCAGACGATTCCGAGATTTTGAGAACCGGATGTTCGATCTTCACCTGAAAAGGTCTTTGTCTGGTCAGAAGCGACTTATAAGAGATGCTCATGCTGATCTTTTCCGCGGTGAAGAATGGAGTAAAAGTGCGCGTCCTCACATTCTCCACGATGAGCAGGGGAGGAAAGAGGGACACGTGAAGGTGGTCGTAATAAAAGCTCGCTTCAATATTCTTTTTTATCTGGTTGAGAAAGATATTCTTGATAACGACTCCGGCACCCAGAAAAAGCAGGACTATGACAGAAAATATGATCAGAGACCTGATTTTCTTGTATATTTTGGTGATGAAGCGTCTTAAAAAAACGACTCGCAAATATAACATTTTCCGTCAATAAACTTAAATTTCAGAATGACTATTTATTATACCATTTATTCTCCCTAGCTCCGAATTTTTTGAGGTATGGGCAAGCATCTCTTTTTACATGATGATAGAGACATCTGACCTAATGGAGAAGTGCAGCGCCGGTTCCTCTCCATCCGAAGCCCATGGTGGAGGGTGGGAGGGTCTTGGCTTGGATGGAGGGGAACCGGCGCTGTATCGAACTAACCATAAAGGATTTGGCGTTTGGAATTCGCCTCCAAAGGGATAAAGGGGAGAGGGATTTTTCTTATTCGATTGAAAAAAGGAGAGCGCCGGCTTCCACAGAATCGCCGGCCTGGGGATTGATTTTGGTGATCGTCCCCGATTGAGGCGCCTTTATCTCATTCTGCATCTTCATGGCCTCCAGCACCAGCACGGCCTGGCCTTCCCTGACCTGCTCGCCTTCCTTCACAAAAATCTTGACTATCCGTCCCGGCATGGAGGTCTTGATGTCTCTTTTGTGGGGCCTGGCTCCGCTCTTTTCGAGTATTTGGAGTACGGACTTTTTCTCGATCTTAAAAAACCTGCCGTTGACGTAGACAGAATAGAACAAAGAGTTGGAATTGACGATGACATTATGTACCCTGCCGTTGACATTCAGCAGGATCTCATCCCCGGATATGAACTCCACGGATACACGGAACTCCTTCTTCCCGAGAGAGACCACGATCTCCTTCTCTCTCTTCTCCTCAAGTTTTATCCTGTATTCCCTGTTATCAAGCCAGAACGAGAAATTCATTTTTAAAGCCTGTTCGAAAAGTTCTGCAGCTTTCCCTGAAATTTCCAGCTGCTCCCTCTCCTCTTAGGAAGAGGGGCCGTGCCTGATTTTCTCTCGGAGTAGACCTTGACGCCCGCGGCGATCAAAGCGATTTCCTTATCCTCCGGCCCGCTGCCGTCTGTTTCCTTTTCCAGGCTGGAAATAAAATGTGTGTTGTAATCGCCGGCGCGGAATTCTGGGTGAAGCAGGATGCGCTTGAAAAAAGGAATGGTTGTTTTGATGCCGTATACCCGGTACTCGGATAAGGCTCTGAGCATCCGGTGGATGGCTTCATCTCTCGTCCTTCCCCAGGTGATCAGCTTGGAAAGCAGCGGGTCATACTCCAGCGGAACCTCGTACCCTTCATAGACTCCGTTGTCATCCCGGACACCCAGGCCTCCGGCTGGAGTATGAAAATGGACTATCTTTCCCGGGGAAGGCATAAAATCGTTATCGGGATCCTCAGCATAGATGCGGCACTCGAGCGAATGGCCTTCAGGCCTGATATCTTCCTGGCTGAAGCTCAACGGAAAGCCCGCCGCGATCTCGATCTGGCTCTTTGCCAGGTCGATGCCTGTCACCATTTCAGTGATCGGATGCTCCACCTGCAGCCTGGTGTTCATCTCGAGAAAATAGAAGTTCCTGTTCTTGTCCACCATGAACTCCACTGTGCCCGCATTCCTGTAATTAACGGCGGCCGCGGCTTTTACGGCAATCTCTCCCATCTTCCGGCGCATCTCGTCATCTATAAAAGGAGAAGGGGTCTCTTCCAGGACTTTCTGGTACCGCCTCTGGATCGAGCATTCCCTCTCCCCCAGATAAACAGTATTCCCAAAATTATCTGCCAGGATTTGAATCTCGATGTGATGCGGCTCGTCGAGATATTTTTCAATATAGATCGACGGGTCATCAAAACTTGCTTTGGATTCGGATTGGGCCAGCCTGTAAGCAGAGACAAGGTCCTTCTGGCTCCGGACCAATCGCAGCCCTTTGCCCCCTCCTCCTGCCGCAGCTTTGAGAAGGAGAGGAAAACCCACTCCTTCAGCCTTCTCCTTCAGGTCCTTTTCCCCCTTTAAAGACTCAAGAGTGCCGGGAATGACCGGGACCCCTGCCTTGGTCATCTTTTTCCGGGAGGTGGTTTTATTTCCCATGATCTCCAGCGGCTCCGGAGGAGGCCCGATGAAAACGATCCCTTCTTTCTCGCACTTTTTCACCAGCTCCGGGTTCTCAGCCAGGAATCCATAACCGGGATGGAGAGCCTCTGCCCCGCTTTTCCTGGCGACCTCGATGATCCTTTCGATATTGAGGTAGCTTTTGGAAGGAACGGACTCGCCGATATGGTAGGCTTCTTCTGCCAGCCTGACATGGAGGGCCTTCCTGTCCGCGTCCGAGTATACAGCCACGGGCACAATGCCCAGCTCACGGCAAGCTCTGATTATCCTGACCGCGATCTCACCCCTGTTGGCGATCAGCATTTTTTGGAACATCCTGGCCATTGTATTAGCCCGCAGTTCAGTCAAGTCACTGTGGTCATCATTTTATCATAAAAGGTCGCTGCTCCGCACCGCCGCAATCCCTCTTATCTTCTTCTTGTGTTCTTGCTTCCTTTTGAACTCCATCTACAGCGGTATATTGCCGTGCTTTTTAGGAGGATTCTTATCCCGCTTGTTCTCCAACATCTGGAGAGCAGCGATGAGCTTGGGCCGGGTGAGGTTGGGCTCGATGATCTCATCAAGATAACCTTTTTCACAGGCTATGTAAGGATTGGCAAACTTCCGGCGAAACTCATCGACCCTCGTTTGTTTCTGTTTCTTCCCTGCCTCTTTGTCGAGCTCGCGCTTATAGACGATCTCCACCGCGCCTTCAGGACCCATCACGGCGATCTCGGCTGTGGGGTAAGCCAGATTGATATCCGCCCGAATATGCTTGGAGGCCATAACGCAGTAGGCTCCCCCGTAGGCTTTACGGGTGATGACGGTCACCTTGGGTACGGTAGCCTCGGCGAACGCATAAAGAAGCTTGGCTCCATGGCGGATGATGCCCCCGTGCTCCTGGGCAACACCGGGCAAAAATCCAGGCACGTCTTCAAAGGTGATGAGCGGTATGTTGAAGGCGTCGCAGAAACGGACGAAGCGCGCTCCTTTATCCGAGGCGTTTATATCCAGTGCCCCGGCCAGGACATCGGGCTGGTTGGCTACGATGGCCACCGATCTTCCTCCCAGCCGGCCAAACCCGATTACGATATTCTTCGCGTAATGCTCCTGGACCTCGAAGAAATAGGTGTCATCCAGGACCTCTTTGATAACATCCCGTATGTCATAAGGCAGGTTGGGATCATCAGGGACCATGAAGTTGAGTTTATCGCTCACCCTGTCTGAGGGATCCGATGTCTCCCTGTAGGGAGGGTCTTCCAGGTTGTTATCCGGGATATATGAGAGAAGCTCTCGTATAATTTCCAGAGTGTGCTTCTCATCCTCGGCCGCGAAATGGGCCACGCCGCTTATGGTGTTATGAGCCTCCGCTCCTCCCAACTCTTCCATGGACACATCCTCATGGGTCACGGCTTTGATGACGTCCGGCCCGGTAATGAACATCCGGCTGACATCCTTGATCATGATGATGAAATCGGTGATGGCCGGGGAATAGACTGCGCCCCCGGCGCAGGGACCCATGATGGCCGATATCTGGGGAATGACCCCGGAGGCAAGGACATTCCTCAAAAAAATATCCGCGTATCCACCCAGGCTGGCCACGCCTTCCTGGATGCGGGCGCCTCCGGAATCATTGAGGCCGATAATCGGGACGCCATCCCTCATAGCCAGGTCCATGATCTTCACGATCTTAGCCGCGTTCGCCCCGCTCAAGGAGCCTCCGAACACAGTGAAATCCTGGGCAAAGATGAAAACTGTCCGGCCATCGATCGTCCCGTACCCGGTAACGACTCCATCTCCGTAGATCCTCCTCTTTTCCATCCCGAAATCATGGCTCTGATGTACCACGAGCTTGTCCATTTCCTGGAAGGAGCCTTCATCCAGCAAGAGATGGATCCTTTCCAGGGCGGTCAGTTTCCCGGCCTGATGCTGTTTTTCTATCCTCTCCTCTCCTCCACCCAGTTCAGCCAATTTTGATTTTTTTCTTAAATCTTCTAATTTTTTTTCGATAGTCATCGCTTCCTCACTCGGATGAGGATTTAACGCTTGACCTTGCTCCAATCCTTTAAAAATCTTTCAATTCCGATATCGGTCAGAGGGTGCTTGACCATCTTCTCCAGAACCGGAAAAGGAATGGTAGCGATGTCCGCGCCGGACAGAGCTGCTTCCACAACGTGGAGGGGGTGACGGATGCTGGCCACGATGATTTCCGTTTCAAACCCGTAGTTGTTGTATATGGCGACTATCTCATCGATCAGGGCCATTCCCTCGTGGGAGATATCATCGAGCCGGCCGATGAAAGGGCTGACGAACGCGGTCCCGGCTTTAGCCGCCAGCAGGGCCTGGTTCGAAGAAAAGACCAGGGTGGTGTTGACCTTGATCCCTTCGCCCGATAATATTTTTGTCGCCTTCAGCCCCTCTATCCCGATCGGTATCTTCACCGCAATATTGTCCGCCAGTTTGGCCAGGCCTCGCGCCTCTTCGACGATATCTTTGGCCCTGGTGGACACACTCTCCACGCTCACAGGTCCGGGGACGACCTTGCAGATCTTTCTGACCAACTCCTCGAACTTCATATTTTCCCTGGAAATCAGGGTCGGATTGGTCGTCACTCCGTCCAGGATGCCCCAACTCGCTGCTTCCTTGATCTGGTCCAAATTGGCCGTATCCAGAAAAATTTTCATGAAGACCTCCACTGACCATAAGCTGAAACGGAGAGATACTGAAAACAGTCAAGCGTATACAGGTTTCTCTCTCCTTTCCCGTATGTTATATCACTTACGGACATTTTATTGAAGTCCAAAAGACAAGCAAAGTGATATTCTAAAAGCGTTACCGAATTATTGAGCGAATACTCTATCTAATATTAACGCAATAATTCGTGTGACATCCATCTTGGGCGGCATGAATGCCGCCCTCAAGCCCCCGTAGAGGAGGGGGGACCCGTCGGCTTATCCGACGGGGGGAACCGACGGGACAGGTTCCCTCGGGGGCCGGGGGCTGAAGGCGGCTTCGGGCCGCCTAGAGATTGTAACCTTATTTACTGTATTGACATTAGCTCTTGATCTTCATGACGGTGTTGGAGAGAATCCCGATCCCCTCAATCTGGACATCCACTCTATCCCCAGGAGACATGGGGCCAACTCCAGCCGGAGTTCCCGTAGTGATGATATCGCCCGGTTCCAGGGTCATGATCCTGGAGATGAACCTGACCAAAAAAGGCACAGTGAAAATCAGGTTTTTCAAGCTGGTGGACTGCTTGAGTTTTCCGTTCAGAAATGTCTTGATCCTCAGGCGAGAAGGCTCGAGATCAGTCGCAACGCAGGGGCCTACGACAGCAAACGTATCGAAGGACTTGGCCCGGGTAAATTGACCGTCCTTTATTTGAAGGTCGCGAGCCGTGACATCGTTGAAGCAGGTGTAGCCCAGGATATAATCCTCCACATCCACGTCCCCTTCAAGTTGGCGAGCCCTTTTTTTCATGACCAATGCCAGCTCACCTTCAAAATCGACCCGCTTGGACATTTTCGGGTAGACTATGATATCGTTCGGACCCACCACCGCCGAGGGCGGCTTGAGGAAAATCAAGGGCTCTTCAGGTATCGGCCTTCCCATTTCCATGGCATGATTTTTGTAGTTTGCTCCGACCGCAACAATCTTTGACGGGACCACCGGCGGAAGAAGGATCGCTTCGCTTATCGGCAGCCCTGTCTTTTTCACCCGGTATTTTCTGAAGATCGAACCTTCTATCGGATGAAGGTTCTCTTCCTTCAAGATTCCGTAATAGGTTTTTTCTTTATGCCTGTAGCGATAGATTTTCATAAAATACCATCCTTTATGATCTCTGAAACACTCTTTGATCTGGGGCTTTCGTTCCCGGCCTTATCCAGGGCGGTAACAGCATAATCGTATCTTTTATTCTTTTCAACCTTGGTATCGCTGAACGCATTTCCCCGGATGGGCTGGGGAGTGAGCAGTTTGAATTCGGACTCTCCCTCAATCCTTCTCCACACCCTGTAGCCAGCCAGGTCCGCTTCTTTGTTATCATCCCAGGTTAAGGAGATGTAGCTCTCAGCTGCGATGGAGATCAAACCGGAAGGGGCTGCTGGCGCGAACTTGTCCTCAGCCTGGACTTCGACAACATCAGAATCCCCGCTTTCCATGAAAGGCGGGGGTTCAGTGGCAGATGCGCGGACAAAATAGCGGTAGACCTTCCCGAGGAGAAAGTCGTTATCGTCAAATTTTTCCTCTTTGATGAGCTTCTCATTCAGCCGGCGGAGCTGCCCCTTTTCCTCAAACCGATAAACATTAAAGCCCCTGAAGCTGGCTGGCGAGCTCTGGTCAAAGTTTTTATCAGCCGCTGTCCACCTGAGCTCGATCCGGTCCTTGAAAACAGACGCCTTTACCTCCCGGGGAGGCAGAGAGATGACCGCGGGTCTCACGGAAAGCAGCCGCGAGAATTCTGATTTCCTTTTTCCTTTCCCCTTCACTCTCAGGCCGAAAACCAGCCTGTCCAACCTGAAATCTCTATCTGACAGGAGGTAGGAATAGCGGTATATCCCGGGCTCGCTGTCGGGATTGATTAGATGCTGAGAGAGTTTTTCCCGCGCCACGGAAGCAATAAGCCTGGCGTTCTTTTCGAACTCCTCCGGAGTCAGATTTTTCCTTTTTTCAGGTATTTCTTTTTTATCCTCCCCGCTTTTTCCTGTCTTCTTTTTAGCTGGTCCCTCTGCTTCGGTTTCCTCTTTCTCAGCGCTTCCCTTTTCTATCTCCATGACCCAGATCTCGACCTCAGTGATCTCGGACACCGGGCTGCCGTCAATGTAGGCCGTAGGGTTCTCCCATTCAAGCAGCAGCTTTTCTCCCCGCTGGCTTATCTCAAAAGCCTCGACTTTCTGGATGATCTTGGGGACCGGGGGAAGAATGGGCCCTTTTTTTCCGCAGGAAAGGAACAAAACCAGGAGGGAGGCGAGGAAGAGGAGTGGGAAGAATTTCTTCATTAAAGGATGAAGCGTCTCAGATCCTGGTCTTCGATGATATCCTCAAGCTGTTTTTTGACATATTTTTTATCGATCAAGATTTTCTTCTTCCTTATGTTCGGAGCCTTGAAGGAGATCTCCTCCATCACCTTTTCCATGACCGTATGGAGGCGGCGGGCTCCGATATTCTCCGCATCTTCGTTGACTTTCTCCGCAATCTCAGCAATCTCGTCGACCGCATCATTGCTGAATTCAACCTGGATGCCTTCGGTTCCCATCAAGGCTCTGTACTGCTTGATAAGAGCGTTCTCCGGCTCTGTCAAGATCCTGATGAAATCTTCCTTGTCCAGGGACGTGAGTTCCACCCGGATCGGAAACCTTCCCTGGAGCTCGGGAATGAGGTCGGAGGGCTTGGACACGTGGAAGGCGCCTGCTCCGATAAACAGAATATGGTCTGTCCGCACCAGCCCGTAGCGGGTGTTGACGGTCGTGCCTTCGATTATGGGAAGGAGGTCCCTCTGGACACCCTCCCGGCTGACTTCCGGACCGTGGCCCGTCTCCCGGCCGGCAACCTTATCCACTTCATCCAAAAAGATTATCCCCGAGTGTTCGACCCGTTCCACAGCTAGCTTGGATACCTGTTCCATGTCGATCAGCCGCTTCTGCTCGTCTTCCAATAAATAATCCCGGGCCTCTTTTATCTTGGCCCGGCGTCTCTTGGATTTTCCTCCCAGGAATCCGGGAATGATCTCCTGGATGTGAATCCCGATCTCTTCCATCCCGCTGTTGGAAAATATCTCCAGGGGCGGGGCCATCTTCTCTTTGACCTCGATCTCGACCATCCTGTCTTCGAGCACGCCTTCCCTGAGCTGCTTTCTCAATTTTTCCCTTGTCTCCTGGAAACGGACCTGTTCGTTGGGGTCAACAGGCTCGGCTTTTCTCCGCAGCGGGGGAAGAAGCAGATCCAGTATCTTCTCTTCCACGTTTCTCTCGGCTTTCTCCCTCACTTCCTCGATCTTCTCCGATTTCACCATGTCCACGGAGATCCGCACCAGGTCTCTGATCATGGACTCGACATCGCGGCCGACATAGCCGATTTCGGTGAATTTGCTGGCTTCGATCTTCAGGAAGGGAGAATAAGTCAGCCTGGCCAGCCTCCGGGATATCTCGGTCTTTCCGACTCCCGTAGGGCCGATCATGAGTATGTTCTTGGGAGCGATTTCGTCGGCAAGCTCTGGAGGGAGCTTTCTCCGGCGGTAGCGGTTGCGCAAGGCTATGGCCACCGCTTTTTTGGCGGCACCCTGGCCGATGATGTACTTGTCCAGCTCAGCGACAATCTCCTGGGGAGTAAGCTCTGTCTCGCTGGGCTTTC
>JAOUKO010000421.1 GCA_029882525.1 Candidatus Aminicenantota bacterium
ATTTTCAATCGGAAAATCAAGCCTCCCTGGAAAAATATTGGCTACTCCAACCCTGCAGGCCCCAGCCATAGCGGTTATGGTTTCAATAAATTGAAATTTATGTTATATAAATTTTAAGGGGATGCGAAAAACAAAGTTTTGTCTTCTGCTAGTCTTGCTTATCCCTATTATGTGGGAGCTCTGCCTATCTCAGCAAGTCACGACAGGAACTGACCAGGCAAAACTAAAGACCATTCTGAAGAAAACAGCCGATTACTGCGAAAGATTGAAAAAAATTGCCTTGGATTTTGTCTGTCATGAAAACATCCAAGAAGAAAACTATGCTTATAAAAAGACAGAAAGAATTGATCCCAAAGACATGGGTTCAGCCACCCCTTTCAAGAAAGTGGATTTGATGCTAAAAGGCAAGAGAACACATTCCTGGGTCTACGATTATCAGATGATCAAAAAGGGAGACACGCTCGAAGAAAAAAGAATACTCCTGAAAGAGAGGGACAAAGAAAAACATGTGGAGAATGCGGAGCTGAAGATCAAAGGGTTTAAAGCGAAATTTCTGGTTTACGGGCCCGTAGGATTTTTAAGCCGGTACTGGCAGCGGCATTTCAACTATGAAATAATCGGTCAAGATGAGATAAACGGCATGAAGGCCATAATCATCACTGCTACCCCAACAGAACAGCGGGAGGAAAACTATAGTTTCGGAAAAATCTGGGTCGATGAAAAGGATTTCAGTATCCTGAAGATTGAATGGGACCCAAGGTACATCCCGGGCTTCGAAGAAAAGGTCACTTCTGGTTCAGGAGGTATCAAGAGGAACTTATCCTGGTTAGTGTATTATGAAGTCGAAAAGAACCGCGTCCGATTTCCCAGCAAGCAGATCATCGAAGAAATATTCCTGACTGAAGCCGGAAAAGAGCATCCTGGATACACCGTCAACTTCATCTATGACAACTACAGATTTTTCACCGTGGAAGTCGAAGTGAAGTATGACTGATGTTATAATCTGAGGAGGGTGGCAGCGCTACGGGGATTCGAACCCCGGTCTGATGGCTGAGAACCACCTGTCCTAGGCCTCTAGACGATAGCGCCACCAGGTTTGAGATAGCTCAGAATACCAGATGTACCCCTGGTAAGTCAACTTTCCACTTCTAGCCTCCTACCTCTTTGTTTACCTTGTGTTAAAAGGGAGTCTTAGGCCTTAATACTAAGAGAATGGCCTCATAACTTCAATTTTGGCACCAGATCATCCATTTTCGTGGTTCGTGGATGTGCCTGTACGTGTTATATTCATATAAAATGAAGGAAGGGCACAGAAGGGAACATAAAAATTGACAAAAGATGAACATAATTTTAATGTAGTAAAAAATATTATTACAATTGCCTGGAAGAAGGCCGATTGATCCCTTAATAAATTTTATGATTCAACAGAAAAAAGGAGGGAGGATTATGGATCAAAAATTTTTGGATTTATACGATGACTACGCCAATGGATCCCTCGATCGGCGTGAATTCCTCAAGAAACTGGCTGTGCTCGCTGGGAGCACGGCTGCGGCCATCGCCCTGCTGCCTCTAATAGAGAATAACTATGCCCAAGCCCAGGTCGTTCCCAAGGATGACCCCCGCCTTCATGTGGAAAATATCAAATATCCCGGTGAAACAGGCGAAGTTCGTGCTCATTTAGCCAGGCCAAAAGGAGACTTGAAACTGCCTGGTGTGATCGTTATCCATGAAAACAGAGGTCTCAATCCCCACACCGAAGATGTTGCCCGGCGCGTCGCTTTGGAGGGATTTTTGGCCATTGCTCCGGATGCCCTGTCACCACTGGGGGGAACTCCGGAAGATGTTGATGAGGCGCGATCGCTGATGCGGAAGCTGGACAGCCAAGCAACAATAAAAAATTATGTGGCTGCGGTCAAGTATTTAAAGACGCATCCTCAGTCTACAGGAAAGGTCGGATGCATGGGATTCTGTTGGGGAGGAGGAATGACAAACCAGGTTGCCGTCAACTCTCCGGACCTCACAGCAGCGGTTCCCTTCTACGGCAGTCAGCCAGCGCCTGAAGATGTCCCTAAGATCAAAGCCTCTCTGCTGATGCATTACGCGGGTCTTGACGAACGCATCAATACGGGCATTGAGGCATTCGAAGCCGCTCTGAAGAAAGCATCCGTAGAATACAAGATATACATGTATGAGGGAGCCGGGCACGCATTTTTTAACGACACAGGTTCCCGTTATCACCAGGAAGCGGCCAAACTTGCCTGGGAGCGGACCATTGCGTTCTTAAAAGAGAAGCTAAAGAGCTGACATCTGATCGATACCTGACGACTGCCAGCCGGATCACCTGCCCAGGCAGCATTTCTTGTACTTCAAACCGCTGCCGCAGGGGCATGGGTCGTTCCGACC
>JAOUKO010000096.1 GCA_029882525.1 Candidatus Aminicenantota bacterium
CTGGGCAGACTGGAAAAGGTTCTACAAAGGCGAATTCCTCGGTGTGATCGACAACATCCAGGGCAACGATATGTATTGGGGTTTGAATAATGAAGAGTATTTTGACGGAGGAGTGGTTGCCCCTGAAAGCGCAGGCTCTGGCGTCAGAGATATCTATGTCAATTCCAGATGGCAGTTCAAGCTCTCCGGTCTTTACCAATTGCCTTTGGGCATCAACTTCAGTGGCGTGTTCGTTGCCCGTGAAGGATATGTCAGCCCGAACAATGTTCTTGTTCTGGCTCCTAATCTGGGATGGATCGAGCTCTACGGCAGTACTGAGGATAGCGACACGAAATTCGGAGATAATCGTCTGCCTGCATTCTGGGTCCTCAACTTCAGGCTGGAAAAAACATTCGAGATCTCTGAAAGCTCAAGAGTGATTCTATCTGCAGATGCCTTCAACATCACCAATTCCGCTCACTCGCTCAAGCAGGAAATTCGCATCACTTCACCCAACTTCGGTCAAGATCTGAGGATTCTCAACCCGAGAGTTTTTAGGTTCGGGATACAGTTCATGTTCTAAGATGAGCTGCAAACACAATCTTAACCTCCTGGCCCCTTCCGTCTTTACGGCGGAAGGGGCCTTCCCCTGCGCGCGCTCTCAATCAGTTTCGACGGACAGAGGTTAATATGGATAAGAAAAAAGAAATCCAATCAGGGAAACAAAATTTCATCACGATCTCTCATTCTTTATTTTTATCGTGTCAAGAAATAAATGATACCGATCGTTTAAATTTAGATCGGACTTCTAATTATTATGATGCAACCTCCTGGTTGAATTATTCGTCATGAAAGTTGTGAGGGCAGCATTTTTAAATGGATGACCTGAGAATCGTTAAACAATCAGTGTTGATATGGCCTATATCCACACAAAGACATATTCGTATATACAGAATGTGGAGAAGTGAGCCATAAGAAATTGAATGAGAATAAAAATATAGTTAGCATATAGAGGATATATAATTTATAATATTCCTATGATTAAAGGAGGTGAGAACGGAGATACGATAAAAAAAAGCTGTACTGGTGTGGAGTGAAAAATTTTACTCCAGGGTAAAAGTTCATTTTTTGAATTGAAAAGGAGAAAAGAAAGTGAAGAAGATCACACCATTTTTGATTTTGTTCTTCATGGTGGGAATCTTTGCTGCAGCTCAAGAGTTTGGGGATATCAAGGGAGCCGTAAAGGATACAGAAGGCGCTCCTCTTCCTGGTGTCACCGCAACGTTGACCGGCTCAAAGATCGTCACTATGACCATGGTTTCCTCGGATAGAGGGAATTTCCGGTTTGTTAACCTGCCTGTCGCTGATGATTATGTACTGAAACTCGAACTCCCAGGATTCAAGACTCATGTCCAGGAGAATATTGTTGTTTCCTTTGGAAAGGACGTTATTCTCGATATCACCTTGGAAATGACAACCCTCTCAGAAGAGGTGACCGTCGTTGCCGAGAATCCTGTGATAGATAGAAAGCGGGTCCAGGTTGGCGTGAACATCACCGAGGAAATGATCATGGACCTGCCCACGGCCAGGAATCCATGGGTTTTGATGGCCCTCATCCCTGGAATGCTCGTCGATAGAGAGGACGTCGGAGGAAACGAAGCCGGACAGCAGTCTTCCTATTTCGGTCACGGCTCCAAAGAGGATGACAACACCTGGAGCCTGGACGGAGCGAACATCACTGACAATTCCGCTCTGGGAGCGGCTCCGGCTTATTTGAACATTGCCAGCTACGAAGAGCTGCAGATCAACTACGGTGTCAATGACATCGGGTCCCAGACGGGTGGTGTTCAGATTAACCTCGTCTCGAAGCGAGGTGGAAACAAGTATTCAGGTACGTTCTACCTCGATGTCGAGAGAAAAGCCTGGCAGGCGGATAATGTTCCTCAGGATTTAAAGGACGAAGGCTATACAGCCGCAGGAATCAACAGGCTGTATCTCTACGGTGCCAACTTCGGTGGGCCTATCGTCAAAGACAAATTCTGGTTCTACGGCTCATGGGGTGTTCAGGATATTGACTCTCTGACCTTGGCCGGAACATCAGACAAGACCTGGCTAGCCTCAGGATACTTAAGGTTGGATTACCACCTGACATCTTCCACAAGGTTCAACGCTTTTATCGAGTATGATAACAAACAGAAGTGGGGAAGATACTGGTATGATGCCACTCAACAGGCAGCTGACACGGTCTGGAACCAGGATGGACCCGGGTACTTCTACAAGGGTGAGCTGGAACAGATGTTCGGGAACCTCTACCTCAACGCCAAAGTCATCTATACCGACGGAGGGTTCTACCTCCATCCGACAAAAGAGCACACCGCGGATGGTTCCGGAGATTACATGGTGCAAATCGAATGGCCGGATTTCTACATGCAGGGAAACACCGACGACTATGGAACCGACAGAAACCAGCTGAATGTCACCCTCAGCGGTAACTATTTTGTTGAGGGAGTCCTGGGCGGAGACCACGAATTCAAGTTCGGAGTGGACTATGTGAACTCGACAGTCACCACCTATGACCTGTACGAGGGCAATCTGGTCCTGAACTATTGGGGCCCTGATGCGACAATGCCCACCGGTGAATACTGGGAGGCATGGCTCTACAGAGACTATGTCGTGAATTATTCGTTCAACCGGTATTCCGCGTTCTTGCAGGACACCATGACCATCGGCAGATTGGCTGTGAATCTGGGCATCAGGTATGACTACGAGAAGTCTCTTGTCAAAAACGCAGACATCCCTGCTTCGCCCTGGATAGCTTACTATATGCCCGCGCTCCAAATTGATGAATTTGATCCAGAAGTCGCCTGGAAGACATTTTCTCCCCGGTTGAGCCTGGCTTATGACCTCTTTGGAAACGGGAAGGATGTTATCAAATTCTCGATCGCACGCTACGGCTCTCAATCCGGATTCTACCTGGCCGACTTCATCAATCCATTAGGTTGGACAGAGATCGACCTGGTCTGGCAGGATGGCTACCAGGATTTTGTCAACACCGGAGTCCAGGACGGAAGAGTCCAGGAATCCGAGCTTTATGGGCTTGATGGAACAGGAGCTCTGCAGAATCGTATGGATCCCGCATTCTGGCTGTGGAGCTCGAATGTCAATATTACTGACCCCAGTGCTGTTGAAGCTGTGAACGAATTTGATCCCGACTATAATTCCCCGCTCCTGGATGAGATCAGCCTTTCTTACGAGAAGGAGCTCTTCACAGATTTTGCCGCCCGATTGGAACTCTTCTACAAAAGATACCACCGGCAGACCTGGACACGGTTCATGGATACCAACGGAGACTTTGAAACAGCGGACAACTACTATGTGGCTGGCCATGATAACACGGTTGACTACGACTACTACGGCCGCACTGTGTCCTTCCCATATCAGTACCGGACGAATCATCAGGACGCTTTTGACCGCTACCTTGGTTTTCAGCTTGTCTGGACAAAGAGACTGTCGAACAAATGGATGATGAGCGGCTCATTTACCTATTCTGACTGGAAGAGATACTTCAAGGGAGAATACCTGGGTCTGATCGATGACGTCTTTGCCAGTAATGTCAAAAACGGCATCAACAATGAGGAGTATTTTGAAGGCGGAGTCGCTGCCTATGAAAGCGGAGGTTCGGGAGTTGAGGGTATTTTCGTCAATTCCAGATGGCAGTTCAAGCTCTCCGGGCTTTACCAGTTGCCCTACGGCATAACCTTCAGTGGAGTGTTCCTCGCTCGGGAGGGATTTGTCAAACCAACCTATGTTCTTGTTGATATGCAGGAATTGGGAATAAACGAGCTCTACGGAAGCCCTGATGGCGGAGGAAAGTTCGGAGATGAGCGTCTTCCCGCTTTCTGGGTTCTCAATTTCAGGCTGGAAAAAATCTTCGAAATCTCTGAAGGAACCAGAGTGGTCCTGTCTGCAGATGCCTTCAACATCACCAACTCCGCTCATTCTCTCAAGAAAGAGACCAGCATTGACTCGCCCGACTTCGACAATGATCTGAGAATTCTCAATCCCAGAGTCTTCAGGTTCGGAATCAGGTTCAGCTTCTAGTCCACGCAGAGAGTACAAGTTCGAAGCCCCTTCCGGAATCTTCGGAAGGGGCTTCTTTTTTTTGCTGCAAGCGTTAAAATATAAACTGGTGTAAGTATTAATGAATTGAGCTTATCCCAATGGACTTGGTTTAAAATATATTAGGATTAAAAGGATACTTCAAAATTGTCATTGCGGGCGAAGCGTGGCAATCTCTTGGAGTTCGATTAAGAAGACAGAATGAGAAGAAAATATACATACGCATTTCTAGTCATTTTTCTAGCAGTTTTATTTGCTATCCTGCCATTATCCTCTAAATCATCCTCTCAAGAATCCTCTTACAATTTACTCCTCATCACCATCGATACGCTCCGTCCGGACAGGCTGAGCTGCTACAGCAGCGAGCATCTGCAGACCCCTCACATAGACAGCCTGGCCGAAAGAGGAGTTCTCTTTACCAAAGCATACGCCCATACACCCACCACCCTGCCTTCTCACACCAACATCCTTCTCGGCACAACACCTCTTTACCACGGCGTTCATGACAACTCAAACTTCATCGTCAGCGACGAGTTTTTGACGCTGGCCGAGCATTTAAAAAGCCATGGGTATGCCACCGGAGCTTTTGTCGGTGCCTTTCCCCTGGACTCGAGGTTCGGTCTGACTCAAGGCTTCGATGTCTATGATGACAACTATGGGAGCGATGTCTCCCAGGTCTTCGCCTTTGTGGAAAGAAAAGCTGAGGTCGTCGTCGATAGAGCTTTAGACTGGCTTAAAAACCTGCCTAAAAATCCCTGGTTTCTCTGGGTTCACTGCTTCGACCCCCATCAGCGCTACGAACCGCCCGAACCTTTTAAGACTCAGTACAAGGATGATCCATACAACGGAGAAGTCGCCTATGTTGATTTTGCCCTTGGGAAACTGTTCGATTACCTGGAAGAGAATGATCTGTCGGATAACACGCTGGTCATCTTCACTGGAGACCACGGCGAGTCGCTCGGACAGCACGGGGAATCGACTCACGGCTATTTTGCCTATAACTCGACCATCTGGGTTCCTCTGATCATTTCCTATTCCGGTTTGAAACCGGGAACATCAGACCAGGAAGTCTGCCATGTGGATATTTTTCCTACGGTCTGCGATATTCTGAATGTAGAAAAACCATCCTTTCTCCAGGGTGTTTCCCTTTCTTCCGCCTTAAGAGGCAGAAGAATATCCCGGCGGCCGATCTATTTTGAGTCCCTGTATCCTTATTACAGCCGTGGCTGGGCACCACTGAGAGGGTATATCGAGGACGGCCAGAAATTCATCGACTCCCCTATCCCGGAATTTTACGACCTGGAAAAAGATTTCGACGAACTGGAAAACCTTGCGCCCAGGGAAAATCTGAGCAAATACAAGTCCCAGCTCGACAGAATCACGGATGAGCAGTCCTATGCGGATAAAATGGCAGGCAAACAGAAAGTTGACAGAGAGGCTCTTCAAAAGCTAAAAAGTCTGGGCTACGTTTCCAGTATTCAGGCTTCCAGAAAAACCAAATTCACGCCTGATGATGATTTGAAAACCCTCCTCCCCTTTCAGAGCAAGCTGACTCAAGCTATGGGCGCTTATCACCACGGCCGCATTGATGAGGGAATCCAGCTTTTCCAGGAGATCATCGCGGACAGGAAGGATTTTGACCATGCTTATTCTTACCTGGCGACTGTCCTTAAAGAACAGAGAAGAATAAAGGAGGCTGTCAACATCCTCAGAGAAGGTCTTGAGCATAATCCTTCCAGCTACAAGATCATAAGCACCTACGGCATTCTTCTGGTTGAAGCCGGACAATACGATGCTGCCATCGAGATCATCGGACAGGGTCTGGCAATGATAGATTATGACCCTGAGCTCTGGAACTATCTGGGTGTGGCTTACTGGAGCAAGGGGGATTACGAGAAGGCCCTGGAAGCGTATCAGAAAGCACTGGCCCTGGATAACAACTATTCGATAGTCTTCAACAACCTCGGCTCCCTCTATCTCTCCCGTTTCAATCAATCCAAAAGCTCGAGTGATTACCAGAACGCCCTTGATAATTTCAAGAAAGCCATTGAGCTCGACCCGAACTACGCTTCAGCTTATAATGGCCTGGGAAGCGCCTACGGGCAGGCAGGAGATCTTGATGCTGCGATTCTCTGCTGGGAAAAGGCTGTTGAGCTCAAGCCTGACTTTGCTTATCCTCTGTATAACCTGGGGCTATCCTATCTGGCAAAAGGCAACAAAACACAAGCTCTGGCGTATTTTCAGAGGTATAAAAAAGTATACTATGACAGATTATCCGCAGCGGAAAAGAAAAGACTCGACGACTTGATCCGCAGATCCCAGCAGAAATAGGGAGAACCTCTCTCAATTTTTGCTTAGTGCTCCTTATCTTTAAATAATACTCCCTGACTTAAAATAGCAAGTCCCTTTCGCTTAGAATGAATCTTCCTTGTGAAAATGTATTTTTTTCGTAAAGAATGAATTCTTCCTGTCATTGCGAGCGCAGCGAAGCAATCTCATAATTAACAATGTGGTGAGATTGCCGCGCTCCTTTCAGTCGCTCGCAATTACATTGATTCAGGCGCTTTATGACAAATTCAATAATGAAGCAAAATTAATGAGGTGAAAAATCTATTCTTTTTTAACTATTTTTCGATGATTCTGTATTCGTAGAACTGGGCTCCCCTCATCTTATCTAGCATAAAGACCCTGTCCTTTACTATCCAAATATCATCCACGAAGTGAGTCAAAGGCATGGTCCCCAGCAAAATCCCCTCCTGGTCATAGATCTCCAGTTGATACATATCAGTCTCTCTGAGATCAGTGGCTCCTTCGAAAGACATGGATATTGATCTCTGTCCGCCCGCCATCGTCACACCCAAGCGGGTGCCCACTCTTTCTTCCTCTTCCATCTGTCTTTTCAGATTGACAACCCAGACTCTGCCTTTGCCATCAACAGCTATGCCGTTGGAACACCTATTCATCTGCGGCATCTGGATGTTGATATTGCCTCCGGTTCTTTTAACATCGGCTTTGAGCTTGGAAAGGTCTGTGCTGTAGCTGAGATCTCTATCAGAACTCCAGAGTATTTGTCCCTCAGGAGAGTATTTCTCTATGCGGTTCTGAAAATCGAAAGCGACATAAACGTTGTTATCCTTATCAAGGGCAAAATGAAAAGAGTTGGCATTTCTCTCGATAAACTCGTCCTTGAATTTCTTCGCCTCCCCAAACTCTCTTTGGACATTCCCTTCCAGGTCTAGCACTTTTATGACCTTTGGCAGGCCTTGCGAATCGCTTTCACTACCTCCCATACGGACCATGATTCCGCCTTTCCCCATAACCAACTCGCCTGACTTGTTGAGTCTGACAATCCCTGCAGGAGTCTGGTGGAAGGAAATGGTTTTATGCTCTGTGCCATCCGGTTTAAGGATTTGCACTCTCTGATTCTGAGGGTCGGAGACATACATGTATCCCTGGTAATCGAGGTCGAGCGATGAAGGCATGAAGAATTCGCCCGGCCCCTGTCCCCTTCTCCCGAAAGTTGCCAGATATTTGCCGTCGGGATCAAATTTCTGGATGCGGTGATTGCCGGCATCCAAAACATAGATATTGCCCTGGTCGTCGATGGCGATATCGGAAGGGATATGAAAGGCGATATTCTCGTCTTCAGTCTCCAGTTCGCCAATTCTCCTGACAAATTCTAGAGAGACTTTGGGATTCTTCCCCCACTTTCCGCTTTTCTCATTATGGACAACGCGGACTCCGTCCACTGTTTCAACTTTTTGAGCGGAGAGGAATGCTGAGAAGATAAGCAATAGGCTGGTGATGTAGACGTTCAACTGAAACAACTTTTTCATTTTGTCTTTCTCCTTTCTAATCTCTGGTTAACCTGAATTATTCAGGTTAAAAAACTATCAACAGAAGAAAATCGTTGCATACAGTTTTATAATATATCTGAAAATTTAAATTTCAAAGCCCTGCGATGAGATTCATTTTTTTATTTCTTGTTGACCATAGAAAGGATATAGTATGAGAGAGTATGAATCAACCTTAAAAACTTACACAATTTTTTCACTCCCTTTCACTCCCTCAATTGACACATCTTTCAATAATTGATATTCTTTTGGCTAAAAGTAAAGGGATATGTACAGATGGGCGACCTTAATCTCCATTGCTATAATGCGTCTCAATTTTTTTTCGATAACTGGGATTCTTATCTTGTTGACTCAGGAAAAATTGCGATTTCTCAAATCGAAGTCATTGGTGATCCTATCCTAGATTAGGCCTTGGTCTTATTTGACATGAAGATGATTGTACTTGGTGAATTTTATTTAGGCTAATAACGTAAAAAAAGGCAGTCATGGAATACGATGGGAAGGAAAGAAAGAGATTTAAACGCCTTAAGATCCCAAGAGCAACAGTCAATATCATTCAGAGGCATTTTTTATTCTATAGAAAGAAATATTCTGAAGAATTCTGCCCTGTCGTCGATCTCAGCCGTGGTGGAGTTCGGTTTCTGTGCCGGAAACTTCTCTCAACGAGCATAAAAAAAATATCATTGCAAATATACATTCCCGGAGAAAGATCTTACCTGAATCTCAAAGGGCGGATAAAATGGATATCCTTAAATCCTATGGTAAATTATAAATATCAGGTTGGAGTCCAATTTAACCCTTTTGGAGGGAAAAAAGATCATAATAGAGCAGAAAAATTGAAAAAAATCATTGAATTAGAAAAAAAATTCTTAGCCAGAAATAAATTATTTGCCTATAAAAACAAAAATAACTAAAAAAACAAGCGCAAAAGAGGAAAATATTATATCCAAGGCTTTTTGCCATTTTTAAAAATTTTTTTAATTTTTACTTGATTTTATAAATAAAATTCGTTAATATTTTTGCGCAAGGTTAAGCGGGGATCCATTAATGCCTAAACATTCGAGGCATATTTCTCATTTCTTTTATTCTCCAACTCTAAGGCATAGCTCTTCATACGGGGATAAGGCTTTAGAAAGTGACATGCAAAATCCAGGAATGTCTGAAGTTCAAGCAGTAGGCTATCCAAGTCACTTTGTATTTCCCCCCTAAAAACGAGACATGAACAAAGAAAAAGCTTTGGAAGACTTCTTTAAAAGCTTAAGCATGTCCCTCAAATATGCTTCGCTTTATTTTAAAGATCATCCTTGGTTCATCAGGTCTGTCAGGGATGTTAAGAGAAAAATGGATATTGTCTTTGATGCGGTTTCTCCTTTAAAGATTTCTTTTACCTCTAAATCCTTGTTGGCAGAAGATAAGTATTTTGAGAAAGAGAAAATATTTGAGGAGCTCGCCCATATTTTTCATTTCCGGAAAATACAAAGCATAGAGGTCCGGAAGGGAATAACCATTGAAGAGCTGTTGACTTTTCTGACTATGGTCTATCTTCCCCCTGAAGTCATTCTAAAAGAGGGTGGGCTAAACAACATTTTAAAGGAAGAAAAAATTTCTCATCTTACTGTAGAAGAACTGGACTACTCCCAGCTCCTGAAGGGTGAGGGAGAGGAAATCGAGA
>JAOUKO010000422.1 GCA_029882525.1 Candidatus Aminicenantota bacterium
TGAGGAAATTAATGGAGATACGGAACAGGGAAAAAACTAAATCGGCTGCGGCGGCGAAAGCCGGGATGGATGAGAAGACAGCAAGAAAGTATATCCGTCTTCAAAAACTGCCGAGTCAAGTGAAAGGTCCGCGCACTTGGCAGACACGGGATGATCCTTTTTCAATGATCTGGGAGGAGGCAAAAGAGTTTTTGGGTTTAAATCCGGGGCTTGAAGCTAAGAGCCTTTTTGAGCATTTCCAACGGGAGTGTCCTGGGCTCTTTTCAGACGGCCAATTGAGGACATTCCAGAGGAAAGTCAAGCGCTGGCGGGTATTGGAGGGTCCCGGGAAGGAGGTCTTTTTCCCCCAGGAACATCATCCTGGCGATATCTGTGAGTCTGACTTTACCTGTATGAACTCTCTTGGGGTTACAATCCAAGGAGCCCGTTTCGATCATCTGATCTACCATTTTGTGCTGACATATTCCAACTGGGAAGCTGGAACACTCTGTTTTTCCGAAAGCTTTGAGAGTTTAAGTGAAGGGCTGCAGAATGCGTTATGGGAGTTGGGTGGGATGCCTCGGCGGCACAGAACGGACCGACTCTCGGCTGCAGTGCATAAGGAGTGCAATCCTGAGGAGTTTACCGCTCGCTACCAGGCTTTATTACGGCATTATGGTCTAGAAGGAATAAAGACCCAAGGTGGTGAACCCCATGAGAAAGGAGATGTGGAACAGCGGCATCACCGGTTCAAGCGGGCCTTGGATCAGGCCTTGATGCTGAGGGGGAGCCGGGATTTTTCGAGTCGGGAGGAATACGCTGCTTTTGTGCAGAAATTATTCTCTCAACTTAATGCTGGACGAAAGGATCGTTTAGCCGAAGAGTTAAAGGTTCTGCGGCGACTGGCTCAGCGGCGGTTGGATGATTTTCGCTGGCTTGAAGTCAGGGTGGGGCCTGCCAGCACGGCAAGGGTGGCTGACAACACTTATTCGGTTTCCAGCCGGCTGATCAAGGAGAGGGTTCGCATAAAGCTCTATGCCGAATATTTTGATATCTATTATGGTCAGAAAATGATAGAGCGGATCCTTCGGCTTCGGGGAAAAAGACAGCATCGGATACAATACCGGCATATTATCGACTGGCTGGTACGCAAGCCCGGCGCCTTTGAAAGCTACCGGTATAAAGAAGATCTCTTCCCGACCACCCGTTTCCGTATGGTTTACGATGAGTTACGCAAAAAGAATCCGGCCCGGGCCGACAAGGAATACCTGAATATCCTGTAGTTAGCAGCTAGAGAGACAGAGTCTGGAGTGGATGAAGCATTGAGGATGCTTTTTGAAAAGCAGGAGACTGTGAGTCTTGAGGCGATAAAGGAGATCCTTAATTCCAACCACAAGCTCGCTCCTCCCCGGGAGGTAAAAGTCACAGAGGTTGATCTTGGCCATTACGACCAACTGCTCGAGGAGGCTTCCTGTGATCAAACATAAAAAGGAGCTGGAATCGTGTCTAAAAAACCTCTGTCTCTCAGGGATGCGGCTCTATTATGAAGAGCTGGCCCGTACGGCCGAAGAACAAACTCTCAGGTATGAGGAGTATCTACTGGAACTCGTGCTTAAGGAATGTGAGGTTCGACACAACAAGCGTATCGCCCGCCTGTTGAGAGATTCGAAACTGCCGTTGGAGAAAAACTTCGACACCTTTGAACTGAAAAGGCTGCCGCTTAAACTTCAGCACCAGGTCAAAGCTCTCCGGGATGGATCCTTCGTAGACCGGAGAGAAAACATCCTGGCCTTCGGGAATCCCGGCAGCGGTAAGACCCATTTGCTATGCGCCCTTGGACTTGATCTTGTGCACCAGAACCGCCGCGTTCTTTATACCACATCCAGCCTTTTGGTCCAGGAACTGTTGATAGCCAAGCGAGATTTAGAGCTGCCTAAAATACTTAAGAAACTGGCCCGCTTCGATGTCGTCATCATCGATGATTTTGGATATGTCCAACAAACTCGGGAAGAGATGGAGGTTCTCTTTACCCTGATGAATTACCGCTATGAACAGGGCAGCATTATGATCACATCAAATCTTCCCTTCTCTAAGTGGGAATCTATCTTTAAAGATCCGATGACCACGGCTGCTGCTATAGACCGTCTTGTGCACCACAGTATCATCCTGGAGATGAACATCCCCAGTTACCGGATGGAAGCGGCAAAACAGGGAAAAAAAGGAAAGGCCTGAGTGTGCCTCGACCAAAGAAAATCGATTGTAGGGCATCTGAGAGGATCGTTTTGAAGGGCTTGCTAATCAAAGGGTCAATTATGTGTAAAAACGGGAATTTTCGTTGTCGTTGGAGAGAAAAAATAGTTGACGTCAGTCACATTACACAGAATTGGCTGGCGACATGCAACCTTCGGATGAATTCGTACAA
>JAOUKO010000423.1 GCA_029882525.1 Candidatus Aminicenantota bacterium
AGGACCGGGTAAGAGCCCTCAATGAGGATGCGGAAGCATGTGAGGTTTTTCTTCATCTTTGTTTTTCTCTGCATATTCCTGTCAGCTCTCCATCCGCATTCAGATAGAGGCAGGAGTCAAGCCGGTCTCAATGTCCTTCTCATCACCATAGATACCTTGAGACCAGACAGGTTGAGCTGCTACAGCAGAGAACATCTGGAAACACCGAATATCGATAGTCTGGCTGAGAAAGGAATTCTGTTCACTAAAGCCTTTGCCCATACTTCCACGACCTTCCCTTCCCATGTCAACATACTTTCAGGAACAGTGCCCCTTTATCATGGTGTTCACGATAACAGCACCTTTATCCTCGAAGATAGATTTTTGACTCTAGCCGAGCATTTGAAGAGTAACGGCTATTCAACCGGTGCGTTCATCGGAGCCTTTCCCCTTGATTCAAAATTTGGACTTGCCCAGGGATTTGACGTTTATGACGATGATTACAGGGGCGACCGTTATCAAAAGTTTTCCTATGTTGAGCGAAAGGCGGAGATCGTCGTGGATAGAGCTTTAGAGTGGCTGAAGGAGCAGTCCGCTCCCTGGTTTCTCTGGGTTCATTGTTGGGACCCCCATCATCCCTATGATCCTCCAGAGCCTTTCCATACTCTATACAAAGAGCATCTTTATGACGGAGAGGTGGCTTATGTTGACTCTGTCCTGGGAAGGCTGTTCGACTATATTCACACTAACGACTTAGCAGGGAATACTATAATCGTACTTACCGGGGATCATGGTGAGGGATTGGGTGAGCATGGAGAACTCACCCACGGCTATTTTGCCTACAACAGCACAATCTGGATTCCATTGATCGTTACCATTCCCGGTGAGAATAAAGGTCGGGTCACCCAATTGGTCACCCACACGGATATTTTTCCAACCGTCTGTGATGTTTTAAGGATCGAAAAGGAGCCTTTTCTTCAAGGGCTTTCACTCCTCCCTGCCATCAAAGGAAAAAAGCTGCCCAAAAGGCCAGTCTATTTTGAATCACTGTATCCGTATTACAGTCGTCAATGGGCTCCCTTGAGAGGGTATATTTATGAGGAGGAAAAGTATATAGAAACACCTATCCCTGAGGTTTATGATCTGAAAAAGGATTTTGATGAGCTCAATAATCTTGCCGCAACAAAAAAGCTGGCAGGATACAGAAAGCAGCTTGCGGATATCATGGAGGATCAATCTCTTCCTGAAGAGGAGGGAAAGGTCGAGCGGAGAATCGACAGAGGAGACCTGGAAAAACTGAGAAGTCTGGGATACATATCGAGCCCTCAGCTCTCCATGAAGGAGAATTTCGGCCCCTCAGATGATATAAAGGTTCTTTTGCCCAATGAGAATAAAGCCAAGGAAGCTATGGTTCTTTACAGGGAGGGACGAGTTGATGAGGCGATCTCGATGTTGAAAGAGATTATCACTGAGAAAAAAGGTGTAGATCTAGCCTATACTAACCTCGCCATCCTCTACAAGGAACAGGGCAGAATGAAGGAGGCTCTTGAATTGCTCAAGGGCGGGTTTGAAGATTTCCCTTTGAGCTATGGAATTTTTTCGACCTATGCCAATTATCTGCTCAACGTCAAAATGTTTGACGAGGTCATTGAACTCGTCCAAACGAATAGTTTTCGCCAGATGGAGTTTGACCCGGAGATATGGAATTATTTGGGCTCGGCTTACTCGGGAAAAAGGGATCTCGAGAAGGCCCTGGAAGCGTATGAAGCGGCTGCCGCCATAGACGATAGACATCATACTGTCTACAATAACCTCGGGTCGACCTATCTTTTGATTTTCATAGAAAAAAGAGACCGGCTGGCTTTCCAGAATGCTCTTCAAAATTTTAAAAAAGCTATTGAACTCGAGCCTGACTATGCATCCGCATATAACGGTTTAGGAGGCGCCTATCTGCTGGCTGGAGATTTAGACGGAGCCATTTACTGCTTGGAGAAAGCGTTGGAAATAGAGCCTGACTCTGGTCGTGCCCTTTACAACCTTGGCCTGGCGTATTTGAATAAAGGGGATAAAGCAAAGGCTCTTGGCTTATTCGTGAGTTATAGAGATAAATTTTCTCGATTTATCTCTCCCCCGGAAAAGGAGAGATTGGAGGAGTTGATAAAAAAATGCAGACAAAAATAAAATCTTTTCTGTTATTGTCCGCTGTTGTCCTCGTTGTTTTGGGAATGGTGTGCTGCGGCGGAACAGGGCAAAGAATAGCCCTTGATCCTGAAAGTCAGGATTTTTATGAATATGCCTCGCTCATCATGACCAGGGTGGAGAAAAATATTTTCAACCATCTTCCAGACAAAGAGTCAAGGAAGGAATTCATCCAGGACTTTTGGGCCAAGAGGGACCCCACTCCGGATACAGAGGAGA
>JAOUKO010000424.1 GCA_029882525.1 Candidatus Aminicenantota bacterium
CTCCAGTTTGAAGAGTCTCTGAACACATGACCCGTAAGGGTAAAAAAATCAAAATCTGGATTTTCAAATGCCCCTCTTTTATCATATTATAGACTAAAAAATCTGGGATATTATAAAAATGGGACAGCAAATATTACCGCTCTTCATAGTGGGAGAAAATCATATAAACGAGAAAATTCATTATGAGTATAATGAAGAAAGTGGAACGGTTTATTATTACTTATTTTGCCACCCGCTCTATAGTCATTTAGCGAATGAGAAGCAATCTTTCCAACTTATAATAGCTCAATTAATCTTCTACGGGCATTGCCGCAATTTTGAGATAGTAAAGGCCTTTGGAGTCACTTCGATTTCAGTAAAACGAATTGTGAAAAAATACCGTATTGGGGGCATAAGTGCTTTTATCAAAGAACGCGCTACACGGGGACCTAAAGTACTGACAGATGAGGTGCTTGAGGAAGCTCAAAAATTACTGGATGAAGGAGAATCCCGATCGGACACTGCTCAGAGGCTTTGGATAAAAACAAACACACTTTCCAAAGCGATTCAGGCCGGGAAGCTTACAGAAAAAAAAAGGCTAAATATGAGATCAATTGCAAAAGCGATCGTAATATTCTGGACAGCCACCAGAAATTAGGAAAAGCTTGCTCGAATTCAACAGAGCGTGTTACAGCTGCACTTGGCTTGTCCTCATCGGCCACAACCAAGTTCGAGAAGGCTCTCGATGTCGATAATGGAGGGGTGTTGCTTGCTTTGCCTGCTTTATTAGCGAATGGTCTTTTGGATTCTCTCAATCTGTTTGACTTCAAATCGGGCTACTACCGAGTAGAGGATATTTTTCTTGTGATTGCGTTCATGGCCTTAGCGAGAGTAAAAAACATAAATCGTTTAAGCGAGGTTTCTCCGGGGGAATGGGGATGTCTACTTGGTCTGGATAGAATACCTGAAATGAAAACGTTACGTAATAAAATTGACTTATTGTCACATGACACCAACGAAAAGAATTTAGATGACTGGAGAGCGAGACGTTCACGAGACTGGATGAGTGCTCCGGAAGGTGTGATTGGCCATTTTTTTGTTGATGGCCATGTGCGAACCTATTTTGGTGATGTTGCGAACTTGCCATACCGGTATGTTCCACGGCAAAAGTTATGCTTGAGGGGAATGACAGACTATTGGGTAAATGACCAGACGGGAAGTCCCTTTTTTTGTGTAACCACGCCTTTTTCAAAGGGTTTGATCAGCATGTTGAAAGAGGAAATTATTCCGGCATTGCTTAAAACGGTGCCGAATCAGCCATCGGAAGAAGAGTTAAAAAAAGATAAAAGATTATGCCGGTTCATAATAATCTTTGATCGGGAAGGTTTCAGCATTAGCTATTCAAAGAACTCTGGGATGAACATAGAATAGCTTGTCAAACCTATAATAAATATCCTAAAGATGACTGGCCCGAAACTGAATTTAGCACGATTGCTATAGATACTCCTTTTGAAACCTCTAAAGAAGTGAATATCGCCGAACGTGGTGTTTGTCACTTAAAAGATTTTTGGATAAGGGAGGTTAGAGAATTAACAGAAACCGGCCACCAGATATCTGTCTATTCCATGGATTTTCATGTTTCTTCTGAACATATTTTAATGCATATGGACTGCAGAAAGTCTCAGGAAAACTTTTTTAGATATGGCCGCCAAGAGTATAATATTGATGCACTTAGCTCATATGAGAAGACGAATGTCGATGAGACGGTAAAGGTGGTGAATCCAAAGTATCGGCAACTTGAAAAAGAGATTCGTTCCGCTGCCGGAAAACTCGGACGTAAGCATCTAAAAAGAAAGGAAATGTCTTTAAGAGATACCCCCAGTGAAAAAGACATCAAAAGATATGAAGCCAGGCAAGGGGAACTGACTAAAGAAATTGAGGAGTTGACCGATACCGTTCAGAGAAAAAAGGAACAAAAGAAAAATACGGCCAAACATATTACGGTGAAAGAACTTCCAGAGAAGTTCAAATTCAAAATGTTTCATGGAGGACGAAAAAAATTTATAGATATAATCAAGATGATCGCCTACAGGGCTGAAACTGCTATTGCAAACATAATGAAACCGCACCTCTCAAAGCATGATAAAGATACAGCCCGGAATATCGCAAAAAATATTTTTCAAACATCCGCTGACATCTATCCTGATCCTAAGAATAAAATCTTAGCCGTAAAGTTACATTATCTTGATACCCATAAAAAAGATCGAGTGATAAAGAAATTGATAGAGTTTCTTAATGAAACAGAGTGCTGCTTTCCCGGAACTGATCTAAAGATTTCATACGATTTTGTATCAAATAAAAATCCATGAGGTCATGTGTTCAGAATCTATAAATGATT
>JAOUKO010000097.1 GCA_029882525.1 Candidatus Aminicenantota bacterium
CAGATGATATTGGCTTCAAAATCTTTTAACTCCAGCTGAACGTCCAGCACCGTTTTCAGCATATCGTCCTCAGCATTAAACCAGATACCTTCATAAGGGATTTCTATCTCAATAATGCCTTCTGCTCTATTTTCCGCAATAATCTCTTTCTTAACTCTCCAGTTGAAGTCAAAAAATTCTCTTGCTTTTTTGGGGGCCTCCAGGGCTCGATCTTGAGCTTTGCTGAACTCGTGCATGTACATCAGGTTCAAATTCCTCAGCGCTGTCAAGTCGTAAGTGACCAGCTTATACTGCCCTGTGCATGTTGAATCAATAAATAAAACTGGAAAACCTCCATAATACCAGATTTCCCGGCACCGGCTCCAAGAATCACTTCCCATAGGATAGGTAATTCTATCCCAGGGAGGGCCGAAAAGGACATAAATCCTACCCCTGTCTGTGAGCCATCCCGGCCTTCCCTCGCTCACAAAGAGCTCATTCGACGTTTCAATCCGTTCGAAATACATCATCTTGAATTCGTTTTCCTCTGTCTTAGGATTAGGGTCACGTATCTTCCAGAACTCTTCTTGAAATGCCTCCTTTTCTGAGGCAGGCAACTCGAGAAAAATTTTTCTCTCTTTTCTGGTGATGGTATACCTGACCTTGGAGAGAAACTCAGCATTCACCGGATCAAGCCTTCTCTCCAGTCTGTAGAGCCGGCAGGAAGAGGAAAAGAAGGTGAGAAAACAGGCAGCGAGAAGAGAGAGGAATACACCCAGAAAGACTCTGGGCATATTTGACCTTTTCTCCAAAATAGGCATCCGCGTTATTTTTTCTCCTTCAGTATTTTGACCTTCCTCTGGATTTCAGGTTGATCCGGGTTGAGTTCCAGGGATTTCTCCCATGCTGCCAGGGCTTCATCCGGGATGCGCAGCTGGAAATAGCATTCACCTATGGAATTCAACAGGTTGATGTTCAATCCGTAATAGGAAATGGCTTTGTCAAATATTGCGATAGCCTTATTGAGCTCTCCAGAATTCTGGTAGGACTTGCCCAGAATAACGAACAGTTCAAACACAGGAGGCTCAGGCAGGTTTGAAAAAGGAAGCAAGATGGATTCTATTTTTTTCCACTCAGCCAAAGTCAGATAAACACGGGCCAGATTCAGAGCAAAATCGACCGAATTCGGATTTTTCTGGAATGCTTTCTCAAGGTGACCCCGGGCTTCGGCTATTTTGCCGGTGTTGTAGAGTTGGGTGCCTATGATACATGAATAAACAGGATCCTCGATTTCAGCTAATACTTTAGAGTAAACCCAGGGACGCGGTATGGCTTCTGCATAGGTGATATCAAAATCTTCGCTCTCAGAAAGCACCTCCCTCCCTTCGACAAGAAGAGAAACCTGGATCCTGTAGTGGGATGGAGTAAAATCGCGAAGAGGGAATTGTTCCAGAATATTCGGCAGGTCTGAGTACTCCGGGATTTTCTTTGTAAAAGTGTGAAATTCCTCTCCACCTTTAAAGAAAATAAACTTTATCTCTCCTTTTTCTCTTAAAGCTTGATTCATACCGTGGACCTGGAAAGCGGCTACCAGAGTGTCTTGTCTGAGAAAGATCCTGTTCGCATGAACATAAATCTGATTGTTTCCTATTTGGAAAGGCCTGAGACCGCCTTGCTGTTTCTCATTTTTCTTCATGTTATAGCCCAGGATAAGAGATGTCATCTGTAAACCATCCTCTTCTTCAGGAATGACCAGGGTTCTCTCCAGGGAAGTGAATTCTTTTGAGGCTTCATTTTTAACCAGAATAGAGATCTTGTAATTTCCAGGAATGAGAGGAAACATGTCACGCATACTCAGAGGCTGGCGGCTCACACTCTTGATTCTTTCTTCATCAAAATTGAGAAAAAAATCCTTTTCGAACTGATATATGATCTTGTCATCCATATTCGAGACAGTTCCGTTTACTCTCAGAGTAGTGAAGTATTTGTTTTCGTAAGAATCCACAGATAGCCTTTCCGGTTCGATGGCATAATGGACAAAATATATGCCCGAGGGATCTTTAATCACTTCGACCGAGGAATCGTTCCCGATGTAATTGGTTGAATATTCTACTTCAATAACATCCTTATATTCGAGGAACTTTTGAGCATATCTGTCTTTCATCTGTCTCACAGGGACTGTCTCTATTCTCTGGATCAGTATATCCGAAGACAAGGACGGACGACCTGTATAAACATTTCCCTCTCCCGGAATGAGAGAAATAGAGACCTCAGCCAAATCAGGCTCAAATTCGTAGAGCTGTTTATATGCATTCGAGTAATTCAAAGGGTCTCCATAATAGCTCGTTAACAACGCCTGGGGCCCATCTCTAGCAGGGCTATAAAGCCTGTATTCTCCTGTGAAATTTTCCTGGTAAAAAACAAGATTAAAACCAGGTGGAAGTCCAAAATCTGTCTTGCCCTGGTAAAACCAGACTTCGGTGGGATAAACCTGGGTTTTGCCTTCGAACTTTTGGATGTCATTTGGCTCGCCCAGTACGATGTACATGCGCCCCCGGTCGGTTTTCCATCCTGGTTTTGGCGTTCCCCGGCCAAAAAAGTGGTTCACATAATCCAAGCGGCGGTAATGCTCTTTCCTGGATTCGCCTTCTGGCCTGCCAAAAAGTTGATCCCGTTGTTTCCAGAATGCTTCTCTGAACAGGTCTCTCTCTCTGTCTGTTTGAAGCATCAAAAAAACTTCCCTTTCCTTGGGTGTGATAATATAAACGACTTCTTCATTTAGCCACTTTTCGTAAACAGGGGGGAGATTGGTGGCCTTTTCCTTTTTATCCCCATAAAGAGCAATGGCTGCTGCGACTATCAAAACAGAAATGGTTAATTTTCTTTTCACAGCTAATACTCCTTTCCATTCACAATTTATGATCTCTACTATCTAAGTTAGGCTTAACAGAAAATAATTTCAAGAGACAGAAGCAGGACTTATACAGGAAAATCATGCACAATATCTGTGCCAAAAACTCACAATCTGTTCACGCTATCAAAATATTTTTTTTAATGCCTTCAATCTTTCCTTTACTTCAGCTTCCTTTTCTCCCCCTAGATAAAGGTATCTCTCGTAATAGGATACGGCTTTTCGGAAATATTTTTCTTCGTATTCTGATTTATCCTCGTATATCTTTCCGATCTCGTAATAAGGTTCAGGGTCCTCCGGCTCCAGTTTGAGTGCTCTTTCAAATTCCAGAAGGGCTTTTTCTTTTAAATTTTGCTCAAGGTACAGCCTCCCCAGGGATTTGTGCGCCCGGAAGGCGACCGGCCTATAGAACACGATCAAGGATACATCAAGCTGATCTCTTGAAATCTGCCCTCTCTTTTCCATCCTTTTCATCTCTCCTTCATACTTGATGGCATCTTTCCATTCTTTTTCAGCATTTTCCCAATCATCGATTGCCCAGTAGGCACATCCGAGATTATAGTGTCCCATCGCGTCTCCCTGATAGATCTCAATGACTTTTTGAAAAGCCAAGATCGCTTTTTCAAATTCTTCTCTCTCAAAATAGAGAGTCCCCAAAGTATTATAAGCATCCAAAAAATAATTCCCTTCCTTTAAAGCTACGTAAAAGGTCCATTCAGCAAGAGGAACGGTGATAGTTTTTTGTTTATTTGCCTTCGTTTTCCTCAAGATTTCCCGTTTTCTCGAATCGGGGACTCTTCCAATAAAGCCCTTCTCTCTTAGGGCCAGGAGCGTGTGTTTTTCAGCCTCTTCAAAATCATCCAGCCAGGAATACACCAAACCCATGTTGAAGTGTATCCCAGGGGAATCAGGGTTAATTTTCAATCCATTGCGGAATCTTTTCAAACCTTCCTGAAACTTGCCCACTTTAATGTATTCAAGAGCCAGATGATTGATGTTTTCAAAGACAAATTCTATATCATTATGGTATTTGTATTCATATTCTCTATCCGGGTTATCGATAAAATCTCGGGACAAATCTATCCATTGGGGACATTGCTCTGAGAGGAGTTTCTTATCCAGGGATGGATCTAGCTTTCTCTGACAGCAATTTAAATAGAATTTCACCTCGGCATCTTCAGGGTCGATTTCAATGACTTTCCGAAAATACTCTGAAGCTTTTTTAGGATCATTAAAATTGTAGCTGATGCAGGCCAGGTTGTAGAACGCATCTTTAAAGTTAGGCTTAAGTTCTGAAGCAATCTCAAAAAATCTTATAAAGCTGCGAAATAGAGGAACAAAGGAAGTAACATTCGATTTTGCTTTTTCAAAATACCTCAGTCCATAAATAAAGTAGAACTCAGGCTGAGGACCGCATTCTTCAAAAGCTTCGGATAAAATTTTGCGAAGACCGTATCCTACAGGCGTGACTGCGGGATCTAATTTCCCTTGAATAAGGTCAATATCTATCAACTGCACATAGCATTTGACAGGATCATGTCCTTTCTCGATGGCATTTCTGAAATAAGCTTCTGCTCTGTTATATCTTCTGCTCTCTTTAAAATGCATCCCCAGAATAAAGCAAGCCAAATCGCCGATATGAGGATTTTCCTCTGTCAATCGGACAGGAAAATCTAAGCTTTCCAGAAAATCGTTCATCTCCTGCAGCCTTTTCAACTTATACAGAATGCAGGTCAGAAAATCATAAGCATCCCCGTTATCAGGGAAAAGAGTCAATTCCTCTCTGATATAATTCAGGGCATCGTCAACCTTTCCCAATTGATAATACGCATAGCTGATCTTTTTTCGGACATCTCTCTGCTGAGGATCTTGGGAGAGAACTTTCAGGTAATTCACGATGGCTGACTCATACTCCATCATGTCCAGCAGCAAATCTGCTTTCCCTAAGATGTCCTCATGCACCGGCTGGGAGGGGAATAAATGGCTGTTTATGAGGAGAACCGCTATGAATACGAAAATGGATTGAGCTGTTATTTTTCCCATCGTTCATCCCTCCCTAAGACGGGATGGCAGACCTGTATTAAGATTAACCGCTTTGCTTATTTATATTTAATTCAACAGACTGGATCATGTGCATTAAACACTCGGTCATTGCGAGAAATGAAATGACGAAGCAATTCCTTAAAGAGATTGCCACATTCCCTTCGGTCATTCGCAATGACAGTATGAAAACATTCATTGCATTTATTCGACACCTGTTGCATCTATATGGCATTCATTGCTTTTATATTAATAACGGAGCTTGGTTAGCCTTACTTCCCTTCTTAGGGCTTCTCCCTCCCCGGGATCAGGGATCTCGATCGTTAAAGTGTATTCCCCATAAATCACATTTCTGAGATGGAGGTCAAAGAGGCCACTCCAGACTTTTGATTTGTTATTCCACTCTTCCGCCACCAGTTCTGCCGGTATCCGTTGGGTTAATCTTCCCTCTCCAGAAACTACAAATTTAGGGCTGACCTCAGTCTTCCCTTGAGGAAAATAAATCTGGAGAAAAACAGAGGCATCCTGCATCCGCTGGAATCTGTTGGTAACAGTTGGAAAAAGCTTTATTTCGCCATATTCAAGGCTTCCATCATCTTGAGAAAGAGAAAAGGAATTTTTCCCTTTTTTCGGGTTCGAACTCATGAGTCCCAGGGTACAATTGATGATAGCGCCCTTTTCATCACCCTTAAACTCTGGAAGAGAAAGGGAAGATTCCCATGTTCCGATTTCCTCCTGCTGGTCATCATAGAGAGCAAAGATGACGTCATATTCCTTCTCGCCGAATTTAATCTCCGGTCCTTTGTAGTGGAAACAGAGGTAATCCGTGGCTTTTATGGTATCCATGAACGAGGAATCCATGTTAAAAGGAAGATTGATCTGCCCCCCGAAAGCCCTATCCCCTTTTGATCTGTCTTTAACCCAGACATGGAGCTTAAATGTCTTAGGAGCATGCTCAATGATCCTGTCTGCAAATAATTCTCGAGTGGGAAGGGCTATGTTCATCCAGCACACGTATGTCTTCGAGTCTTTATGAAGAGGAATAAACTCAGCTTCGAAAGGCAGCTGCTTGAATAATGCAGGATTATGAAATGCGGAAACGAGAAGGATTTTCTCTTTATCGCTCCCGGTATAATCCGTGTAGCCTTTTCTGAAACGCACTTCAACGCCAGGTCGGTTCGCCACGACTTTTATCTTATGGTACTCGTTGTCAGCTTCCGGTCTTTGGGGATAAAAACTCAGTTCATAATAATAATTCAAATCCGTGCTTAGGACTTCATAAAACCTGTCGTATTTTTGGGCACCCTTTAGGGAGACTGCGCCCGTGTCTTCGGACAGCCAGGTCAAATTCTGTATGCGCTTGATTTTGTCATCGAGCCGGAATTCAAGGGATGTCATTTTTTCTCTGGGGCCTAATTCTGCAGTGGTGGTAATGAAATATCTTGTAAATGTATCAGGGTCCAATGAATAGATGGAAATATTCTGAGCATTGGCATAATTGATCAGTTCCCGGATTATCTCTTCCCCGGTCAGAAGCTTTTTTCTCTCGAGTATGTTAAAGGGGTCAAATGTGGTTATGGCTCCCACGTCTCTTCTCATATCTAAGTGGGTGGATCTGGCTTTGCTATCCGTACGCTCCGGGGTGGTTTCATCAACCTTGCTGTCGAGAGTCTTAGAGGTGAGATCTGGAAAACCGTCACTGACAAGAAGGATTGACTTTCTCCCGGGCAGGTCTTTTATCATGTTTACAGCCGAAAAGATTCCACCTATTGTTTTTGCGAATCTTCTTTTTTGTATGAAAAGGTATTCCTCCTCCAAAACCGGATGGAGTCTTTCATCGTACCTTTCGATCAAACCCATCTCCTCATCTACTTCAACTCTCAATTCCTCCCACATTTTCAAAGCATCATCGGACTTATCCAGCCAGATATTTGCCGAAGCCTTTAAGATGGCTTTCTTCAGCAGTTCTTCACTCGTGGTGAAAGGCTGAAGAACCTGCAGACCCTTCTGCTCGCTCAACTGAAGAATCATCACTTCATTGCCAAGCTTTGTCAGAGAAACGAGCTGATCAACGATCTTTCTCGATCCTTCCTCGATGTTTCTTTGCCAGGAACACACTCCATCAAACACAACAACAAGCTGCTTCTTATGTAGGCCTGGAGAGATCTCCTCTTCTGGCTTTTCTTCTGGAGCCACTAATCTTGTCTCTTCAAAGCTTATGAGCTCGAATGAATTGATCGGCACCCTTTTTCCGTCTTCGAAGACCTCAAAATCATCCTTTGTCAAATCCGTGACAAATTTCCCGTCTTTTGTGACGAGCACATCAACCAAAACAAGTCGGACTTCTACTTTATGCCTTTCAGGCTGGATCTGTTCTTGCTGTTTTTCAAATCCGTGTAGGACACAAAAAATAGCCAGAAAAATTAAGGAAAATAAGATCAAAAAAGTTGTTTTTCTCATGATCATTCCCTCACTGACTTTTTTGTTATTATAGCACTTTATGACCTTTCTTTTTTAACGCTTTCAATGATTCTTTGACCTCTGCTTCCTCCCTTCCCCCTAGAGACAAGAAATATGCCAAAAGATCCCCAGGCACGAGAAGAGCAATCGTCTTATATCTGTCCTCGAATGATGACGGATGTATCTTGCTGCGCTTATTTGGGAAATGTGAATAAAAATTTGATTTACTGGCTCTTGGCCAATTGAACATCCACCCAGAAAGAATACTGCAGGGGAGTTCGACCTGTTCTTGAGTCCTCTTCAAATCCCGTAGCTCTCGTTGCCCATGAATCAGCAGACTCCCCTTTCCTCATCGGTTCTGTTCCGGGGACACTGTGGCCTTCTGCTCTTGCCTTTTTCATCTCATCCGTCAAGCCACCCCATTCAAAACCAACTTTCACAATTTTTCCAGGTTCCGTTCCAATTCCATGATCTTGTTCTGTCATTCTCTTCAGAGGAACAGCAAATTCATACATGACTGTTTTTTCTTGCTGCATTGTCCTGAAAATAGCAATATCCTCATCACCGCTATCTGCTTGTTGAGATACGGATTTGCCTCCTTTACTAACGACTTTTATGTTATGGAGAAAGTATTGAGGGTTAGCCCGGATGTTATTCTTTTCTACTTCAGAAAGTGTCCCTTTTTGTTTTTCTAAAATGGAAATGAACGCATCGGCTGAGACCTGCTTCTTTATAAACATTAAGCCGTAATTTTTTTTCTTTTTGCCTTCTGTATCGAACCAGATTGTCATTCCAGTCGCATTGATCGAACTCAAATATTTGGGGTCCTTGAATATAAAGAGAATGTATAAATTCTCGGCATCATTCCTGAAAGCGAAGTCAACATCGACTTTTTTCTCGAAATTCAAAGCATCATTTTCCCAGTCTTCATTGAATCCGTCGATTGTTAGTGGAGAAGTAACCCAATTGCTGGTAATGACCTCCGTTTTGGAAAAGCCTTGGAGCGAAAAAGCCAGCATGAAGAAGAAAAGGAGAAAAATTTTGAAAAATGACTTTTTTTTCATTATTTACTCCTAAAATTTTTTTGGTCTAAGAATTTCCCTTTCGGCAGCGATGTCTGATTGCGAGTTTTTAGCTAGATTTCCCGTCCAACCTTATTAATTGATTTTAAATCAGGACTCAAAAAGATGTCAAGCACGGCTTGAGGACGCGAGATGTGTCCCTGAAGCCGTTCAATGGCTTATACTGCTCACTGAAATTTCAGGACAACGTATCAATTGGCTGTAATAGTCATTCATTTAGACAGAACCCATCTAAAGAAAAATCATAGGCATCCCGGAAAAAAGATGCTTTACCGCTTTAAGTGTTTTCTAAACCATTCCACGGTTTTATTCATCACATCCATCTGATGAGTGTATTCTGTTATGCCGTGGTATTCTCTCGGATAAATGACCAGTTTAGCCGGAGCCCCAAGATGCTTTAAGGCTGAGTAAAATTCGTAGGCCTGGGAGACAGGCACCCGCAAATCTCTCTCTCCATGAACAATAAGAACCGGGGTTTTCACCTGGGAGGCGTAAGTAAGAGGTGAGTTTTTCCGGTAGATTTGAGGATTTTCGTAAGGGGAGCTGTTGAAATAACCTATGAGAAAAGAGGGCTCGTCAGTAAGCGCATATTCTGTCACCAAATCGCAAACTCCCGCCGAAACATAGGCTGCCTTGAATCTGTTTGTCTGGGTAATGATCCAAGATGTCAAATATCCTCCGTAGCTTGCACCTCCTATGAGCAGCCTGTCCTCATCCACCCAGCCTTTATCTATGAGATGATCCACTCCGCTCATCACATCGCTCATGGGTCCTTCTCCCCAGTTCTCCACATTGGCCATCATCCATTTCATGCCGTACCCCGAGCTTCCTCTGAAATTGGGAAGGAAAACCATGTAGCCTTGAGAAGCAAATAATTGAGCCCAATTCGTCATATGGACACCGATGCTCCAGTTGTAGGCGGGCCCGCCGTGAAGCCAGACAACGAGAGGAAACCGCTTATCGGAGGAAAAATTGACGGGTTTGACCACTATTCCCTGGACGCGGCTCCCGTCTTTGGGGTTGTTCCAATCGACGGC
>JAOUKO010000098.1 GCA_029882525.1 Candidatus Aminicenantota bacterium
GCTCGGTGCCTGGATCTCAGGAGGCGTGGAGTGGAATTTCCCTCATCATCACCGGGCCACGGGCTTTATGTCCATCGATCACACGATCACTGAAAACCCGGATGGAAGCAAGACTGTCTGGGTAGGAGAGATAGAGCTTCGCCACCGGATGAAATGGGTCATCGGCTTGACCCTTTATCCCGGGAGCTCCATGCTGGAAGCCACGGTCAAGCTTTTTAACCGGACGCCTTTTGCCCATTCCTTTTTATGCTGGGCGAACGTGGCCGTTCACACCAACCCGGATTATCAAATCATCTTCCCTCCAGGAACAGAATACGCCACCTACCATGGAAAAAACCAGTTTTCGCGCTGGCCGATATCATACGCGACTTTCAACAGAGTGGATTACACAAAGGGGGTGGACGTCAGCTGGTGGAAGAACCATCCCCAGGCCACTTCCTTTTTTGCCTGGAATTACGAAGATGATTGGCTTGCCGGATATGACCACATGAAAAGCGCCGGCGTCGTGCACGTTGCCGACCATCATATCGTCCCCGGCAAGAAGTTCTGGACGTGGGGAACCGGGGAAAGAGGCCAGATGTGGGAGAGGATCTTGACCGAGACTGATGGGCCTTACATCGAGCTCATGGTCGGGGCTTTTTCGGATAATCAGCCCGACTACAGCTGGCTCCAGCCTTACGAAGTGAGAGCTTTCAAGCAGTACTGGTATCCGGTCAAGCGCATCGGCGGCGTGAAAAACGCCAACTGCCAGGCAGCAGTGAACCTGGAGATCCCTACAGGGCAAAAAGCGCGGTTGGGATTCTGCACGAGCGATGAACACCAGGGAGCCCTCGTTGTCCTTGAAGCCGGGGACAGGGTCATCTTCGAGAAGAAAGTGGATATCTCCCCGCAGAAGCCCTTCCTGAAGGAGGTGGACCTCCCCCCTGGTGTAAAAGAAGAGGAGCTTTGGGCTGTGCTTTACGACTCCTCTGGCAAAGTCTTGGTCAGCTATCGACCAAAAAAAAAGAAAGGAGCGCCCATGCCCGAGACGGTCAAGCCGCCCATGTCTCCGGAGGAAATAAAACCCAGCGAGGAACTTTACCTCACCGGGTTGCGGCTGGAACAGTTCCACAATCCTGCATTTGAGCCTTCTCCCTATTACGAAGAGGCATTGAAGAGAGACCCCGGCGATTCCAGAGCGAATACGGCCCTCGGGATTCTCTACTTGAAGAGGGGGATGTTCAAGGAGGCGGCGGAAAAGCTGGAAAAAGCTGTCCAGCGGGTCACCAGAAACCATACCAGCCCCAAAGATGGGGAAGCTTTCTACTATCTGGGAGCAGCCCTCCGGGCTCTTGGCCGGCTTGATGCGGCCTATGACGCATTCTATAAAGCTGCCTGGAGTCAGGCGTGGAGCGGAGCCAGCTATTATTCTCTGGCAGAACTGGCCAGACAGAAGGGTGATGCGCTGCAGGCTCTCGACTTTCTGGAGCGTTCTCTCTCTTTGAATGCTTGGAACACCAGGGCCCTGAATTTTAAGGCCGCGCTGCTCAGGAGAATGGGCAGACTGGATGAGGCAGAGGAGGTCTGTGCCAAGGTTTTGGGTTTTGACCCTCTGGATTTCTGGGCGGGGAACGAACTTTATCTTGTCAAAGCCGCCAAAGGGTTGAAGCGGGAGGTGCTGACCGCCAGGAATTCTTTAAAAAACCTGATGAGAGATTCCATCCAGAATTATCTTGAGCTGGCAGTGGATTACGGGAACTGCGGTTTGGTGAACGAAGCCATAGAGGTCCTTTTGCGCCTAGTTGAGGAGGATGTCAAAGGCTCCTCCGACTATCCGCTTCTTCACTATTATCTGGGCTATTTTCTCGAGGAAAGGGGAGATCTGGAAGAAGCGCTGAAATACTACCAGAGCGCCTCCCGGATGCCTCCGGATTACTGTTTCCCTTTCCGTCTGGAGTCCATCGAAGTGCTGCGGAGGGCTCAGGAACGGAATCCCCAGGATGCCAGGGCTCCTTATTATCTTGGAAACCTCCTTTATGACCTTCAACCCGAGGAGGCCATGAAGGAATGGGAGCGGTCCAGAAGCCTGGATGAGAGTTTTCCCGTGGTCCACAGAAACCTCGGATTAGCCTATTCCCTGGTGGAAAACGACGTACCAAAGGCCATCGCCAGTCTGGAAAAAGCTGTTGAGTCCAATAAACTAGACGCGAGATTCTTCTATGAGCTGGACCTCCTTTATGAGGCAGGAGGAGTTTCTCCTGAGAAGAGGCTGGCCCTGCTGGAGAAGAATCAAGAGACCGTGCTCCAGCGGGACGATGCCCTCTCCCGCGAGATCCTGCTTCTTGTCCAGGTGGGAAAGCTTGACCGAGCTATCCATCTCCTGGCCACGCATCACTTCCATGTCTGGGAAGGCGGCGGTCAGATCCATAATGTCTATGTGGATGCCCATTTGCTGAAGGGACTTGCGCATTTCACTACGGGCCGCTACGACGAAGCTCTCCAGTCATTTTCGGCCTCGCTTGAATATCCGGAGAACCTGGAGGTCGGTCGCCCTGACAGCGGAGGACGGGCTGCTCAGGTTTACTATTTTATAGGGACAGTTTATGAGACAACAGGCGATATCGAGAAAGGCAGAGGATATTATGAAGATCTGGTGGCCATGCCGTATGGGCTGTCAGAGATGTCCTATTATCAAGGGCTGGCTTTTCAGAAGCTCGGTCAGGAGAAGAAGGCCAGTCAGATCTTTGAGGACCTGGCAGGCCTCGGAAAGCAGAGGCTCCAGGAAGCCACTTCCCTGGATTTCTTCGCCAAATTCGGAGAAAGGCAATCCGCAATACGCCGCAGAGCCCAGGCTCATTACCTTCTGGGATTAGGCTGCCTGGGGAGAGGGAATAAAGAAGAAGCCCGGGCTCAATTCAAAAAGGCCCTGGAATTGAACATCAACCATATTTGGGCTAAGCACCAGCTCGACCGGCTGAATAAGTAATCTGGGCGGAAAAGGGGATAGCCTACTTTTTCGCAAAAAAGGGACAGTCCCTCTCTTTCTTAAAATAAGGATAGAATGGGACAGTCCCCAATTTATTGTCCCCAATTTATGTATTACTTTGGAAGAAAGCCAAGGATTAAAAGGCCCAGTCCCTTTTTCCTTGGCGACATCCTTTTGCTTAATTCTCTGGTGAAAATACGTTGAACAGGAAGGTTGAGTGTGATAGAAATACTCCTCGCTTAACGGCATGAGAAAGTTATTTCTTACGCACCTCCTTCTTTTGACGATTTCCCTCTTGGCCTTCGGTCAGCAGGAGGTCAAAAGAACTTCTGCCCTCAAGACAGACGAAGCCATCAAGGTGGATGGCATTTTAAACGAAACTTCCTGGGAAAAGGCTCCTGAAGCCGATGATTTCATCCAGTTCGCTCCGGACTGGGGGAAGCCTTCCTCAATGAGAACCCGGGTAAAAATCCTGTATAACGAGAGCTTCGTCTATTTTGGGTTTATCTGCGAAGACCCTGAACCTGATAAAGTGGTGGCTCGAGTCACCAAAAGAGATGCTGAAATCACCACAGATGATTCGGTTTATGTTTTGATCGATACCTATCATGACCGGAGAAACTGTTATTTCTTTACAACGAATATGATCGGGGCTCAGCGGGATGGCCGAATAACCGAAAACGGGCGAACCAAAGACGAAAACTGGGACGGGATCTGGAAATCAGGCGGACGAAAAACCGATTTCGGTTGGACCGTGGAGATCGCTGTGGACTTGAGCTGCCTCAAATACAAACCGGGAAGGAACAGGACCTGGGGACTGAATTTGGGAAGAGAAATCCCCCGTCTTCTGGAACAGAGCCTTTGGGCAGGCCCTCTTGAGTCCACACACAAAGTCTCTCAATATGGCGAGCTAGAGGGCCTCGACCTGGAGAGAGCTGAAAAAAAGGCACAGATTATCCCTCACATCATCTCTAAAGTCGAGGAGGGAGAAAAATCAGAATTCGAAAGCGGCCTGGATGCCCGTTACGCCTTCAGCCAGATGGTCTCAGGCAACCTCACCGTCAACCCCGACTTTGCCACGGTCGAGGCTGACCAGGAACAGATCAACCTGACCCGCTTCGAGCTCAGCCTTGCGGAGAAGAGGAATTTCTTCCTGGAGGGGGCGGAGATATATCAGCAGAGGATTCAGTTATTCTATACAAGAAGGATTTCCGATATCTACGGAGGTGCGAAGCTCTACGGAAAATCCGGTGGTTATGAGTTTGCGGCCTTGAGCGCTCAAACGAGCAAGAATGAAGAGGAAGGAGTTGACTCTGCCAATTTCTCTGTTTTTCGGCTCAAAAAGGATGTGATGAAATCGTCCACCATCGGCTTTCTCGCTGCCAATAAGCTTGTTGTGGGCAAAAGCACAGGGACAGCCGGGATCGACACCTCCCTCTATTTTACGGATAAATTCAATTTCACCGGGCAGTTTGCTCTGAGCTACGGCGATCATAACCGGGACAATGTCGCTTTTTTCCTCCGGCCGAGCTATGACTCCGCCACGTTTCATATCCATCTTCGCTACACTCAACTGGGAAGAAACTTCCGCGACAACGCCAACGACGTCGGTTTTATTCGGGACGATAACCGGAGGGAGCTGGATTCAGCTATAGAGAAAACATTCTGGCTGAAAAAAGGAATTTTTGACCGCATCGAGTACGGTTCCAACTATAACATCTACTGGGGATTGGACGGAAACCTGAGGAGCTGGCAGGTCGATGAGGAACTGACCTTTGACCTTAAGAATAAATTCTCTTTTGCTGCCGAGCATCATCAGGAGTTCAAAGGCCAGGATGACGAGTTTTTTGAGAAAGATTTCAGAAATCATGAAACCGAGTTTGAGCTGGGTTACAACACCCGGGAATGGCAGCATGCCAGCATTTCTTATGGTTTTGGACGCAATTTTGACCTGGATTTCCAACTGGTTGAAGGCCGCTTGAACTATAAAATAACACAAGATTTTTCCTTCCAGTACTCGTTGACCCGCTTGATGTTCGAGCCTGATCCTGAGGAGGAAAGCACCTGGATCCATGTCCTCCGGGCGACCTATTATTTTACGAATGACCTCTTTATCAAAATCTTCTACCAGGAGAACACCTCCATCGATAAGCAGAATATCCAGGTGCTCTTTGTCTACCGGTTTCAGCCCCCCTTTGGCTTGATCCAGCTGGCTTATCAAAAGGGGACTGCCCGTTTTGGCGAGGCAGGCACGCAGGGCCATACTCTCTTCTTGAAGATTGCTTATATGTTTTAAACCTTTGCATCTCCTTGCAGAGAAGCTTTATTTCCATGACATTTAATAATGAAGGTGTAATCTCTAACAGCGCCGGTTCTCCTCCATCCTAGCCAAGACCCTCCCACCCCCCACCATGGGCTTCGGATGGAGAGGAACCGTCGCCGCACCTCCCCATTAGGTCAAATGTTTCTCTCCTCAAGGAAATAAAGGTACTCAGCGCAAAGTTTCATTGCACTTTTGTGCAAAAAGTGGTAGATATTTTCCTCTATGCCGAATGAAATAAAGAAGACCGCACTCATTTTTCTGTCAGTCTTAATCCTCTCCAACCTGATTATCGCCCAACAAGAAAAAAAAGCTTTTTTTTCCCTGAGGATAGTTGAATCGATAGAAGTGGATGGCATTCTTGACGAGCCGGCTTGGGAGAAAGCACCGGAAGCAAATGACCTCCTGCAGGTTAAGTCCTGGAGAAGCGGGTCCGAATCTGCCAGCACATCGGTCAAGATCCTATTCGACGATGATTATATCTACATCGGTTTCCTCTGTTTTGATTCCCAACCCGATAAAATCGAATCTTATGCTACTGAAAGAGATATGGATCTGAGGGACGATGACTCTGTGTTCGTGCTGATCGAGGCTGCCTATGATAGGGATCACTATTATTATTTTGGGACCAATCTCAACGGAACTCAGTCTGACGGAAAAGTCAATTTGGATGGCCGGTCTGCTGATTCGACCTGGAATGGAAATTGGAAATCTGTGGCCCGAAAGACAGATTCTGGATGGAATGCGGAGATCGCCATTGATTTGACCTGTTTAGAATATCAACCCAAAGCAGAAAAAGTCGTAGGAATCAGCCTCTCAAGGATAGTCCCCCGCATGCTGGAGACCAGTTTTTGGTCAGGAGCACTGGACCCCGCTTTCAAGATATCACAGCTCGGCCAGTTGGAAAAAATCGGCCTGGCTGAAGCGGAGAAAAAACTTAAAATTTCACCTCATGTCATCTCTTCCATTGAGGAAGAAGAGAAAAAGGAATTGGGGGCGGGGCTAAACATGAGTTATGATTTCAGCCCGACGGTCTCGGCTCAGCTAACTGTTTATCCTGATTTCGGTACCGTGGAAGCTGATGAGGAACAGGTCAACCTGACAAGATATGAGCTTTATATTCCTGAAAAGAGAGATTTCTTCCTGGGGGGCTCGAGACATTATGACCAGGAAATCAGACTGTTCTATACCAAGAGAATTTACGACATCTACGGAGGATTCAAGCTCAACGGAAGGTCTGGTGGTTTTGAGTTTTCGGGGATGAGCGTCCAGACCAAAGAAGATGTCTTAACGAATCAGGATCCAGCCAATTTTTCAGTGGTTCGCTTCAAGACTGGCTTTTTGAAGTCCTCATCCATCGGCATTCTGGCTGCGAACAAGTCGATTAGCGGAAAAAACATCGGGGCAGCCGGGATCGACGCTTCGCTCCGCTTCGGAAAGAATTTTGGTATTTCCGGTCAATTCGCCTACAGTTATGGAGATTTTGAGGAAGAAAACATCGCTTACTTTATCCGCCCCAGCTATGAGTCTAAAATATTCCGGGTTCATTTGAGCTACCTCCATTTAGGTCAGAACTTTGGTGATAATGTGAATGAGGTAGGGTTCATCCAGGATGATAATCGGAGGGAACTGGATTCTGGGTTAGGCATCACTTTTATCAGAGATAAGGGAAAAGTCGAGGAGTTCAAATACGACTCCAATTACAATGTTTTTTGGAGTGTGGATGGAAATTTGCGCAGCTGGCAGTTTGAGCAAGGAATTTCGGCTGAATTCAAGAGCAAATTCACGCTGAGTGCCCAGCACTTCCAGGAATTTAAGGCGCAGGATAACCTGCTTTATGAGAAGGATTTCAGGAACCATCGCACCACGCTGGGTGTGGCCTTTAACGCCCGGGAATGGGAGTATGCCATCCTTTCTGTCACCGTCGGAAAGAACTTCGGCTGGAACTTCAATATGCTGGATATCCGAAAAAACATCCATGTCTCAAAGTCTTTAGATGTAGAGTTTAATATGGCACGTACCTACTACATGTTCGGGCGGTCAGGGATGAACGATTTTGTGAGCTCGATCAGAGCTATCAATACTTTCAATGAAAAGCTTTTTGTGAAGGTGTTTTATCAATATCATGCTATGATCAAAAAGTTCAACCTGGAACTGCTGGTGAATTATCAAATCCTGCCGCCTTTAGGGTTTATTCAGCTCGTCTACCAGGTCGGCAGAGCCAGGTTCGGAGAAAGCTACGGGCCGGGAAACACTTTCTTCTTGAAGATAGGATATTCCTTTCAATAAAAAGGAAAAAAGGAGGATAGACCCACATGGATAAAAAGGAAGCCTTAGAACAAATAGCCAGGAGATTGCGGATTCATTCCGTAAAAATGACGACCAAAGCCGGGTCCGGCCATCCGACAACCTGCTTGTCCATGGCCGACTTGATAGCCTGCCTGTTCTTTGACGAGATGAGATACAATCCTCAAGATCCTCATGATTGGAATAATGATGAACTCGTCCTTTCCAAAGGACACGCCGCCCCGATTCTCTGGGCTGCCTACGCGGAAGCCGGGATCATCCCTGAGAAGAGCTTGATGTCCCTCAGAAAGATCACCAGCGTTCTTGAAGGTCACCCCACCCCCCGCATGAAATGGGTAAAGGCTGCCACCGGTTCTCTAGGACAGGGGCTCTCAGCCGGAGTGGGATTGGCTCTGGCCATGAAATTGGGAAGATCTCCTGGAAGGGTCTATGTTGTCATGGGTGATGCGGAATGCGCGGAGGGAGCTGTTTGGGAAGCCTGCAACACCGCTTCCTATCTTAAGCTCAGCAATCTCTGTGCTATAGTGGATATAAATAGATTGGGACAGTCAGGGGAAACGATGCATGGACATGATATCAAGGCTTATGACAGAAAATTCAGAGCCTTTGGCTGGGAGACGGTTTCCATAGACGGTCATAAGATCAATGAGATATTAAGTGCCTTGAAAAGGGCAAGAGAAAATAAAAAACCGACTGTGATCCTGGCCAAAACGATAAAGGGGAAAGGGATTCCTTTCGCCGAGGACAAAAACGGCTGGCACGGAAAACCCTTGAAGGTTGATGAGATGAAAAGGGCTCTGGAGGTATTAGGCCCTATGCCTGCTATTAATGCCAGGAAGTACGTGAAAAAACCGAGAAAAGCACCCAATTTTCAACTCACCAAAAGATTCAACTTCAAGAGAACTCCCTACAAGGATAAGGTGGCCACCCGGCGCGCTTACGGCAACGCTCTCCTCAGCCTTGGCCGAGTCAATGATGCTGTTGTTTCCCTGGACGGTGACGTGAAGAATTCCACTTATGCCGAGGATTTTTTTGACGCTTTTCCCCAAAGGTCATTCCAGTCTTATATCGCAGAACAGAACATGGTCGGGATGGGCCTCGGCTTGGCGGCCAAAGGCTTTATTCCTTTTATCGCCACTTTTTCAGCCTTCTTGACTCGAGCCCATGACCAGGTCAGGATGGCGGCGTATTCCTTTTCCAATATCAAGTTCTGTGGGTCACATTCAGGGGTGAGCATCGGAGCGGACGGGCCTTCCCAGATGGGGCTCGAGGATTTGGCTATGTTCCGGTCGATTCCTGGTTGCGCAGTCCTTTATCCCTGCGATGGCTTTTCCACAGAAGCCTGTATGGAAGCGATGGCCAGGTACAAAGGGATGTGCTATCTGAGGACAACGCGGCCCGCAACTCCTCTCATCTACAGCGCCAATGAAGAATTCCCGGTCGGAGGCTCAAAAGTCATCAGGAAGAGTCAGAATGACGCGGCCATAGTGGTCGCAGCCGGGATCACTGTGCATGAGGCCCTGAAAGCTTATGAGGAGTTGAAGAAAGAAGGAATCTCCATCAGGATCATCGATGCCTATTCTCTCCAGCCGGTGGATAGAGAAGGAATCACCAAGGCCGTTGAGAATACCGGCAAGAAAGTAGTTGTGGCTGAAGACCATTTTCCTCACGGTGGCTTAGGAGAGGCAGTGGCAGGTGTTCTGGGCGGGAAGTCAGAGGTCGTTCATCTGGCTGTGAGGGACTTGCCTCGCTCGGGGGAGCCGGACGAGCTCTTGGACAAATACGGCATAAGCGCCAGACATATAATAGATGCCGTGAAGAAACTGACCAAGCGTTGAGACACAATCCGCATGCTTCCCGGGCATGAGAAGTCACACTGTGAATTCATGG
>JAOUKO010000425.1 GCA_029882525.1 Candidatus Aminicenantota bacterium
CTACAGGACAGCTCATCAAAGGCTGTTTTGGTCCCATTCCATCGGAGGGCTGTTCGCCTTGTACGCCCTTCTTAAAGAACCGGATGTTTTTCATTCTGTGCTTGTCAGCAGTCCCTGGATGGTATACGACGGGGATCAAAGATATATATTAAAAAACACGGAATCCTTTTTGAAAAAAAGAAACAAACAGACCAATTTTCTGTACATTTGTGTTGGTGATGAACCAAATCTGATTCCTGAGATCGTGGAATTTTTAAGAATTCTCGACAAAAACAAACCAGAAGGTTTGATGTGGAAATATGTGAAAATGCCTGAAGAAAATCATATGTCCATACTTGCCCGAAGCTTGACGGAAAGTCTCAGAGCTTTCGCCTCGAATTGAACCATCCACCAGCCTTGAAATTTTGGTCTATTTTGAGAATCACATGGAGGAGCACGTTGACTCCGTTTTCCATATCTTCAGGACGGGTGTACTCTTTGGGAGAATGACTGATCCCCCCTACACTCGGAACAAATATCATTCCGGTGGGAGCAATCCTGGCTAAATTCTGGGCATCATGTCCTGCTCCGCTGGGCATGAGAAGGAAGGTTAAGCCCAGTTCATGGGCAGCTTCCATGAGATATTTCTGAATACGGGGATTAGTAAGAGCAGGAACCGCAGTGGCTTCAATCGGGGAAAACGTGATCCTGGTCCCTGTCTTTTTTTCAACAGCTCTGGCTTCTTCCTTGATTTTTTCATAAAGCCTATCGATTTTTTCTTCCTGAAGGTCCCGCAGTTCAAGGCTCATGATGACTTTTCCGGGAATGACATTCGGCGCGCCGGGCTCAGCTTTGATCCGACCGACTGTTCCGACCTGGCCGCCTTCAACTGAGGTGACCACGCGGTTCACGGCGATAATCAGGTGAGCTGCAGCCAATAGTGCATCCTGACGCATATTCATCGGCGTTGTTCCCGCATGATTTGAAAAGCCATCAACCGTCACCTCCCACCATTTGATTCCCACGATTCCTTCAACAACTCCAATATCAATATTTCTGGATTCAAGGACCTTCCCCTGTTCTATGTGGAGCTCTATAAAGGCCTTGAAATCCCTCTTTTTTCTGACCGCATTCGCCAGTTTACCCGGGCTGCCGCCTACTGCTGCAATCCCTTCTTTCACGGTTTTTCCGCTGTGGCTGACGACTTCCAGTGCCGCCTCTGTCAGCATCCCGATCAGAGCTTTACTTCCTATCAGCCCCCCTTCTTCATCCGTAAAAACAATCACTTCCAGGGAGTGCTGCGTTATTATTTTCTTTTCTTCAAGTGTCTGGATACACTCGATCGCTCCTAATACACCTAAAGCCCCATCGTAGATTCCCCCATCAGGCACAGAGTCGGAATGTGACCCGAAGAGAATGGGCGGAAGCTCTGGGTTGCGGCCTTCTCTCCGGCCGATAATATTCCCGGCTCCATCAATCCGGATTTTCAATCCGGCTTCTTCCATCAGTGAGAGGAGATAATCCCGGCCCTGGATATCTGCCTCACTGAAGGCGACACGGCTGACTCCGCCTTGATCATTGTTGCCAAACTCGGCAAGCTTCATAATCCGCTGTTCAAGCCGTTTGGCGTTTATCCTCAATTCGCTGAATGGAATTTCTGTCGCTCTCAAAAAAAGAGCTGAAAAAATAAACACAAATACTCCAGAAAAAAATATTCGCATAAACATCTTTTGATTTCTCATGGTGTTATTCCTTTTACAGGGGAGTTTCCTCATCCATTTCCCCATGAATTTTACGAAGAAAGAATATCAATCAAAAATGATCGAGTCAAAGAAAAAAAGAGTGAATGATTGGATTGTCATTGAACAAAAATGCTCAAATGGCCAAAGCTTGATGCAGGTTCGAACAATATAAGAATCCTGGATAGATACGCGCCCCAGGACTACTCGTAGCGGAGGGAGTCGGCAGGATTGGCCCTGGCGGATTTGACAGCTTGGTAGCTGACAGTCAGCAGCGCGATAAAGAGGGCCGCCAGTCCGGATAACACGAATATTTCCAGCCCGATGTGCGTTCTGTAGGCGTAGCGTTCGAGGATTTTCCTCATCACGAAATAAGCAACAGGCCAGGCTATGACATTGGACACCAAGACCCATTTGGAAAAGTCTTTGGACAGCATGAACACTACGTCCTTGATTGAAGCACCAACGACCTTGCGGATACCGATCTCCTTGGTGCGCCGTTCCGCCATAAAAGCTGCAAGGCCAAAAAGTCCGAGACTGGATATCAATAGGGCGAGCAGAGTGAAGTATCCGGCAATCTTTTTCGCCTGCCTCTCTGTGGTGTAGATGTAGTTGGTGAGAACATCGTTGAAGAAGATGGGG
>JAOUKO010000426.1 GCA_029882525.1 Candidatus Aminicenantota bacterium
TCCTCGTCACCATGTGTCTGAACGAGCAGAAACAGTAATTTCTGGACAAGAATTTCATATTTGACCTTGTTTTCCTGGAAGATTGGTCAAAGATCAGGGAAAAACCACTATTCCAGGCCTTAACTCGAGTTGAAATCGCCTCTTCCTGCTCAGAATAAGTTTTTTGTTTGATGCGGATTATGAGGGAAAATTCGCTCCTTTTTTCAGCAAAAGGATTATCTTGCATAAGCGTGGAGGTTTATCCCGTGGGGGGATAGAAATGATGGATAGAAATAATGGATTGACTTTGAAATTCTCTTTTGATAAAAAGCAAAGGAGAAGAAGCAGGTTAAGCTGAGATTCGTCAAATAGTGAATAAATAAGATCTTCAGAGAGGAAGGGATAAAATGGAAATAAACGCAAGAGAGAAAAATGATGTCGTCATTTTTGATATTACAGGAGAAATCAGAAGATCGGACATAACCGATCTCACCCTGCATCAGCTGGTGAAGGATCAGTTGGATTCTGGGAAACGGAATATACTTCTCAATTTTGAGAGTGTCGAATTTATCGATAGTTTTGGAGTGGGAGAGATTCTAGCCAGTTATATTTCCACCAACAATTTAGGCGGGAAACTGAAGATCGCCAAAATATCTAAAAAACTTTATCTTGTTTTTCAGGTCACGATGCTCACTAAGGTCCTTGAGATATTTGATGATGAACAGGTTGCCTTAAAAAGCTTTTTAAAGGAATAAGCTGCGCTACAGTATTCTTGAGGTAATTGCATTCCATGGCTAGAACTCGCCTCTACAGAATTCTGTCCCGTGTAGTCGAGATAAAGCCTGGCGAAGAAATCATCGCGCTTTCCCTCTTCTTATATTTTTTCTTCATCACTGCCCCTTACGGATTCATCAAGCCTCTGCGGAACGCGAATTTTTTAAGTACGTTGGGTGCAATTAAACTTCCCCTGGCCTACCTTGTTACAGCCATTTTCGTGGGTATTATTGTCAATTTTCATACCAAGCTGCAGGTCAGGTTTTCCAGACCTGTTTTGATCATTTCCAGCCTGATGTTCTTCACGGTGACCTGCCTCATTTTCTGGTTTCTTTTTCCCTGGGCGTCCTCTTCCTCAGAAAGAGGAGAATGGGTGTTTTTTATTTTCTGGGTGTGGGCAAACACCTTTATCGCTGTTCTCAACGCCCAATTCTGGATCACGGTCAACGATGTTTTTAACCCACGAGAAGCAAAAAGGCTGATAGGATTCTTTGTCAGCGGAGGAATTCTGGGAGGCATTGTCGGGTATACAATGGAGGGATTTCTGGCCAAGCGGGTTGAACTGCATCACCTTCTCCTGATCGCTGCTGGAATGCTGGCAATCACTATTCCTATCGTATTTTTCACCTTCATCCACAAAAAAAGAAAGAGGGATGTTCCCAAGACAGATAAGGAATCAGGAGAGATATCGCGAAAGCTAAACTTCAAAGCCTGCTTTGATACTGTCAAGAGCAATTATTATTTGAGGTTGTTGGCAGCGGTCATGGCCATTACGATTGCTGTTTCAACTCTAATAGATTTCCAGTACAACAGCGTGATCAAGGTGCAATATACAGAAGTGGAAGGAATGGCTTCCTTCTTTGGATACTTCAATGCTGTTATCTTGATCGTGCCTTTTTTTCTCAGTATTTTATTGACGAGTAACATTATCAAACGATTTGGTATTCGGGCGACACTTTTGCTTTTTCCCCTGACATTGCTGGTGTGCTCCGTAGGAATCGGTGTTTTTCCACTGATATTTTACGTTGCTCTATTTGGTTTTGCTTTGGTGATTAAAGGCATGGATAAAAGTCTCGCTTTTTCCATAAACCAGTCTGTGCGGGAACTCCTCTATATCCCTGTTTCTCCGGAGTTGAAGTATAAAGCCAAGATATTCATCGATATGTTCCTCAACAGGTTTGCCAAGGGTATCGGAGCCGTGGTTCTGCTGGCGGTGACACTTGTGGCTGGAAGTTTTTTTGGAAGAGAAATCATTGCGAGCAATATAGCAAAATATGCGACTGTTGTCTCAATAATCGCTGTTATCTTCATTATTGCCTGGATTATTCTCAACCTCAAGGTAAGCAAGGAGTATGCCAACACTGTCAAGCAAAAACTGCAGCTCAAATGGGACCGGGCAGATAAGCGAGTAGCGGAGCAGGTGGATGTGGATTATACGAAGTTGATTTTCGACACTATCGAGAGCCGAGATCGAAGCTCAGTTTTGTACGCCATGCATATTTTTGACTTGATCAAACAGGATAGACTCACACCTGAGATCAAAAAATTGATCTCGTACAAGTCGGATGAAGCCAAAGCTTCTTCTTTGGGACCTCTGATCGA
>JAOUKO010000427.1 GCA_029882525.1 Candidatus Aminicenantota bacterium
CGAAAGGAATCTTAAAATGAGAAAAAATGAACCTAGACTCAAGACTGGCTGGCAGCCTCATTGCTGTCCCAGGGTGGACGCCATCTCTTCAGGAAGCCACACTTTGACCCGCCGGACATTCCTGAAGGGGATGGGAGCGACGGCTCTGGGCAGCATGGCGCTGAGCAAGCTCTCCTGGCCAGTCCTTTCCGCAAGCGAGACAGAAGAACTCGCCTTTAAACGAGTCCCGTTAAAGGTCAAACCCATTCTGGTTTACAGCACACCCCAACGCAGACCTCAAACGAGCTGGCGGGCCTGGGGCGCCATCCAGACACAGGAGGACGCCAGCCAAGAAGTCGCCCGCATCCAGGGTGAGCTGAATAATCTTCGTACGAAAGCTGATTTCCCCGTCGATTTCCTGCCTGTAGCGCGCATCCGCGGAGCCAAGGAGCTCTCCGCGGTGAGTGACATCTCTTCCTCTGATGCGATACTGGTCTATCCCGCCGGAGGCTGGATGGACGTGTTCCACGAGCTGGAAAAAGCGGGAAAGGACATGATATTCTTCTGCCGCCATAAGTCGGGTCCAGTCTATCTCTGGTATGAGATCATCAGTCCCCGTTACTTAAGGCAGCATAATGATACCCTCGCCGTCAAGGGCGTCGACGATGACGATGTAGTGATCGACAGCCAGGAGGAAATTCTCTGGCGGCTGCGAGCCCTTTCCGGCCTGCACAACACGCTGGGCACACGGATCCTGGCGGTCGGCGGACCCGGAGCCTGGTCGCAGCCGGAGGGAGTGGTCCCACAGCTGGTAAAGGATATATGGAAATACGACATTCAAACGATATCCTACGAGGAACTAGGCCAACTGATCAAGGAGGCCCGCGCCGACCAGAAAGCCGTGAAAAAGGCCCAGCAGCAAGCAACATCATACTTAAAATCGTCCGGAACAACGCTGGAGACCCAGCGCCAGTACGTGGAAAACGCCTTTCTGCTCGAACAGGTCTTCAAGGCGCTTCTGAAAAAAGCCGACTGCAGGGCTATCACCATCAACGGCTGTATGGGAACGATCATGCCCATCGCCGAGACCTCGGCCTGCCTCACATTAAGTACGCTCAACGACGCCGGCTACCTCGCTTTCTGCGAATCCGATTTCGTGGTCATTCCCTCAGGCGTTTTGCTGGGAAACATCTCAGGAAAGCCCGTATTCCTCAACGACCCGACTTATCCGCATGAAGGAGTCATAACCCTGGCCCACTGCACAGCCCCCCGCCAGATGGACGGCAAAAAGCGAGAGCCGGCGCGGATCATGACTCATTTTGAATCGGACTACGGCGCCGCGCCGAAAGTGGAGATGAACAAAGGGCAAAAAGTGACCAACATCATCCCCGATTTCGCTTCCAAACGATGGGTGGGCCTGCCCGGAGAGATCGTCGACGCTCCTTTCTTGCCCATCTGCCGCTCCCAGATCGACATCCGCTTCTCCTGCAACAGCCAGACTCTGGCCAAGAAAATGCCCGGCTTCCACTGGATGACCGGCTACGGCGATTACACGCGCGAAGTGGGCTATGCTTTGAAGCGGGTGAACATCGAGTGGGAGATGTTGGAGTAGGAAGAAAGGCCGCATCTCAAAATTTGACATTTCAGAAATTGGGGATAGCTCCCGTTTTTTCTCAAGATGCTAACTTCTTTCCAAAGATTTTTCTTTACCTTGCGGTGCGGATAAATTTATCATATAAACCCTGATACGAAAAATATGCCGATCATATTGGGCATTAACTGCCGGGTGCGACCTTTAATCCCGATGAGGAGATTCTAACGATGGCCACCCATCAAAGACGTCATGATATTGACTGGCTGAGAGTCCTCGCCATGCTTTCGGTCTTTTTGTTCCACTGTGCGCGGTTTTTTGACTACGAAGATTGGCATGTCAAGAACCTCCAGACGAGTTTTGGGTTCACGGTTTTTGTCGGGATCCTGGTGCAGTGGATCATGCCCATTTTCTTTGTCCTTTCCGGACAGAGCACCTGGTTTGCACTGAGATTCCGGAATGCAGGCCAATACATCGGCGAAAGATTCAAACGGCTGTTCATCCCCCTGGTTTTTGGAATCTTTGTCCTGATCCCGCCCCAGGTATACATCGAACTGGTAAGCCATGGCCGCTTCGAGGGCTCTTTTTTCCGCTTCTACCCTCATTATTTCGACGGCTTTTACGGATTTGGCGGAAACTTCGCCTGGATGGGTCTCCATCTGTGGTTTCTTCTTGTGCTCTTCCTCTTCTCGCTTGTGTCTCTTCCGCTGCTCCTTTTTCTCAGGGGGGAGAGCAGGAGCCGGTTTATCCAAAAGATGGCCCGGTTATTTGAAAAGCCAGGAGC
>JAOUKO010000099.1 GCA_029882525.1 Candidatus Aminicenantota bacterium
CACAAAACATCCTGAGCTTTTGACACCGGTTTTTCCCTGTGGTATAAGCACTGAAAGCCATGAAATTCTGCCCTTACTGCAGCAATGAAATCCCGGAGGCAGAGACCAGATGTCCCCAGTGCGGGAAAGAGTACTGGAGCCCGAGGTTGCCGGAGGAGAACACCCGGGAAGAAAAGACAGAAGAAGAGGAGCAGAAACCAGGGTGCCTTCAGGTCTTTTTTCTGCCTCTTCTCATCGCGCTCTTCTCGGCCATGTTCTTGATTTCCAGCGGAATCATCATCAACCTGTTCGTGAACTTTGAGAGCAACCAGCTGAAAATTGCCTGGATCCTCGCTTCTGTCGGGGTAGGACTGGTCATCTACTTCTTGGCTGCCCGCCAAAAAAGATAAAGCAGGGATAAGAATTGAAGGTGCGTTGAAAAAGCCCGCATTTGACGTTCGCCCCAGAATTCTGGTCTAATAAACACGATCGATCGAGGAGACAGACAATGAAAAAATCGTTATTGATCATTTTAGGCACAGGCCTTTTATGCTTCAGCTGCTGCGCCCAGGAAGCCGGCGGAATATTTTCTTTTTCCCCTGAAAAACCAACTCCAGGGGATGAACTCTTTGTCCGCTACAACCCGGCCGGAACGAACCTGGAAAATGCCGCCGAGGTCTTTCTCGTGGCTTATTCGTACACCAAAGGCTATCCGGATGCCAGGGACTACCCGATGATAAAAAAGGGAAAATCCTGGATAGCTTCTTTTTCCACAGACGAGAAAAGCCGAGGAATAATCATTAAATTCGTGCACAATGGAGATACGGACAACAACGATAATTACGGCTATATCATCCCTCTCTTCAACAAACAGGGAGATCAAATCCCTGGAGGCCTGGCCGGCCTGGCAGAAGCCCTGGTGAGCTGGGGCAGAGCCTTGCTCAACCTGGAGAGCGATACGGAAATGGCGTTTTCCTACTTTGAGGAAGAGTTCAAGGCCCATCCTGAGCTGAAAAAAGAATACATCACGCCCTATCTGAATGTCATTGCTGCTCTCAAAAGAGAAGGAAGGATTGAAGCCATTCAGAAGGAGCTGGATGAATTGGCAGGCAGAGATGACCAGACCGAGGAAGAGCTCATGGCGATGGCCAACGGGTACGCGAGGATAAAACAAACAGAAAAGGCTGAACAGACGATCCGTATCATCCGGGAAAGATATCCAAAAGGAACTCTTGTCCGGAACGAAAGATTCAGAGAATTCTACAGTACTAAGGATGTGGACGAAAAACTCACCCTCTTGGACAGATTTAAAAAAGATTTCCCGGAAAGCGACCTGATTCCAGCGATGCGGATGTACATCTGTTTTGCCTACCGGGACAAAGGGCAGTACACAACGATCAAGGAATACCTTGCAAAATATCCGGATGATGTGAATTGGAGCCTTTACAACAACTTAGCCTGGGGAATGGCGGAAAATGATGTGGAGCTGGAACTGGCGGCAGATTTTGCCCAAAAAGGAATAGAACTTGCCCGCAAGGCGAAAGTTGAGCCTCAGAGCGACAAGCCCGCCTACGTCACGGAGAGAGAATGGAAGGAACAGATTGAGATGGGTCTGGGAATGGTGCTGGATACTTACGGCTTTGTTCTTCTCAAGCTGGACAGAGCCACAGAAGCCCTTCCCGTTTTTGAGGAAGCTGTCCAGGTCACAAAAGGGAAAAATCTTGAAATCAATGAACGCTATGCCCAAGCACTGGTCAAGGCCGCTTCCTCCGAAAAAGCCGTGGCAGAGATGGAAAAATTCATAAGGGACGGAAACAGCACTGCCAAGATAAAAGACCTGTTCAAGAAGGCTTTTACCCTCCATGCCGGAGGCCAGGAAGAGGCTTCCCAAAGGCTTCAAGAGCTGGAGAAAACCGCTGAGAAAAAGATGGTGGCTGAGTTGAAAAGGAAAATGATCTCCTCCCCGGCGCCGGATTTTACTCTCCAGGACCTGGCGGGGAATTCCGTCAATCTTGCCGAATTGAAGGGAAAAATCGTCATTCTTGATTTTTGGGCAACCTGGTGTGGCCCCTGCCTGGCATCGTTCCCGGGAATGAAGCTGGCTGTAGAAAAATACAAAGACGACAAAACCGTCCAATTCCTGTTTATCAACTCCTGGGAAAGAGTAAAGGACTGGAGAAAGAACGCCTCTGACTTCATCGCTCAGCACAACTATCCTTTTCATGTTCTTCTGGATACGGAGAACAAAGTCATCCAAGCCTATGAAGTTGAAGGCATCCCCACAAAGTTTATCATCGACAAGAAAGGCAGGATCCGCATCAAAAGCGTTGGATTCACGGGGAGTACAGATAAACTGGTTGAGGAATTGACCCGGATGATCGAAATGCTCCGCTAGGCTCCCCTTTTGGCCGACAATATAGGCAGATATCTCAAAATATCTCAAGAATAACCCAAGACAAAAGAGGAGAAAATCAAATGGAAAATGTTAAGAGTAAACAAGGACTCTCAACAGCGCCGGCATTCATCCTGGTCGCCCTCCTGCTTGTATTGGTTTTCGGAGGGGCTTTTGCATTGTATTACCTAAAGGGAAAGAAAATCACGACAACGGATATCGCCGCCGCAGAAAAGATAGCCGCTCTCCGCTTCACGCCCAAAGAGCGAAAAATGATGCTGAACGGTGTCAGAAGAAATTCCCGAAGCTACCAAGAAAACAGAAATACCTCTCTGGAGAACAGAGTCCCTCCGGCCCTGGTCTTCAATCCTGTTGTCCCCGGGATGGATATCGAGAAGAAAAGCCGGCCCTTCACCTTCACCAAACCAGCCGATGTTAAGGTCCCTGATAATATTGAAGACTTAGCCTTCTATCCTGTAACAGCGCTCGCCCAGCTGATCAAATTCCGCAAAATCACATCTACTCAACTGACCCGTCTCTACCTTGAACGTTTGAAAAAATACGGCCCTCGATTGGAATGCATCATCACCCTCACCGAAGAGCTTGCCTTAGAACAGGCGAGGCGTGCGGACAGGGAGATCGCTGAGGGCAGATACAGAGGACCTCTTCATGGCATCCCCTGGGGCGCCAAAGACCTACTCTCCACCAAGGGAACCAAGACCACCTGGGGAGCCATGCCCTACAAGGAGCAAGTTTTCGATGAAGACGCCACGGTGGTCAGAAGGCTCGAAGAGGCAGGAGCGGTCCTGGTGGCCAAGCTGTCCATGGGTGCTCTGGCAATGGGAGATGTCTGGTTCGGGGGAAGAACCCGGAACCCTTGGAATCCTGAAGAGGGCTCGAGCGGCTCCTCTGCCGGCTCAGCCGCTGCCACAGCGGCTGGACTGGTGGGGTTTTCCATCGGCACGGAAACCTGGGGATCCATACTCTCTCCTTCCACTCGGTGCGGAGTGACCGGCCTGCGTCCCACCTTTGGTCGAGTGAGCCGTCAGGGGGCGATGGCTTTGAGCTGGAGTATGGATAAAATCGGCACTATCTGTCGAACAGTCGAGGACTGCGCGCTGGTATTCCAAGCCCTACACGGCCCGGACGGAAAAGACCTAACCGTAGTCGACCTTCCCTTTAACTGGGATCCTTCTCTTGACCTGAAGGAAATCCGAATCGGCTACTTGAAAAAGGAATTTGAAAGAGATTACAGGAACAAAGAAAATGACGAAGCTGCCCTTGATGTCATCCGCTCTCTCGGAGTCGAGCTCGTTCCCTTTGATCTCCCGGATTTTCCCGTCTACGACCTTACCGTTATCCTCAACGCGGAAGCGGCTGCCGCCTTCGATGAACTCACCCGGAGCAACAGGGATATCCTTCTGGTCAGGCAGACAAGAGGGGCATGGCCGAATTCCTTTCGCCTGGCAAGGCTCATTCCGGCAGTGGAATACATCCAGGCCAACCGCCTCAGAACCCTCCTCATGCAGCAAATGGCAGAAAAGATGAACACAATAGATGTTTATATCGCCCCTGCCGGAGGAGCGAATCTATTGTTGACCAACCTCACCGGACATCCGGCGGTAATCGTCCCCGATGGATTCAGGGAAAACGGAAGTCCGACCGGCATCTCCTTTATCGGGGATCTATTCGATGAAGCTAAAACACTGCGAGTAGCCAAGGCCTTTCAGGATGCCACGGATTTTCATCTCAAGCATCCTGATCTGGAAAAAAATTTACAGAACAACGCGAGCAAGGAACAAAAAAAGAAACGATAGTTTACTTTTTTATTTTTTATTTATTTTTTTCTTGTGGCAGAAGCGGATACGGTTAGGTCCAGGTCTTCTGCAGTCATGTATCCCTCGAGCCTGTTCTCGCCAACCTTGAATTCCGCTTTCACCACCCGCTCATAATCATCGGGAGGAGTCGGGGCAGTGAATTCAAATTTTAATACCGCACCATCAAACTCGATATTGGAGAGTGCGAGGTTCTGGAAATAGCCCGATTCTTCGCTTATCGTTCCTCTCAGCCCTCCGTTCGCTTTTTCAATCGTCATGGTCAAATAATAATATTCTCCACCAGCGTCAATTTCCACATTCCATTCTCCCACGACTTTTTCAGGACTCGGCTTTTCCTGACTGAATAAAACCGAGAAAGACAGCCCGAGAACAAACAAGAGACCGAAAATAAGAGCCCTTCCGCGGATCGATTTCATATCTCGATGCCTCCTTTTAAAATCATAAGCTTTGATGCTGCGGTGTGCTCCCAAGAGCGTTCAAACGCATAACACACCTGCCAATCTCAATATTAGCCTTTCCTGAGCCGATAGTAAAGTGAAACGCAATAAGCCCTCTTCCATTCTGAATGCATTGTTTTGGGTATTCAAATAACAGGGAAAGATAAAAAAACTATTCGAGGAAATGTTTTAAGGCTTAAGATAGTCAGAAAAGCCCTGCAAAAAAAACATCGGCGTGAAAGAGCTCGGATGTACCCACCCTGGTCCTCCAGGGGACTGTTTCTTTTATGGTGACATAAAACCATAATTTCTCAAACAACCGCAACTTCTTCGCGTAATAAAGAGATGATTCTGAGATGCTGTCGACGATGATTTTCCCGACTTCTTTATTCTCAACATCCAGGACAATTATCCTGTAGACTTCCTTCAGTTCTTCTCCCTCTGTCACTGTCCTGGTTTCCAGTCTGCCATAAACCTTGCCTTTCTCTTTCCCTTCCCAGCTCTCTTTTTTATCATACGAGATCTCTTTCAGCTCTTCAAATTCATCTCTGGTTTTCACGTCAAAATAATCATCAAGGACAACTTCTTCGGTCCTGGTGAAGACATTTCTCCAATTTCTGCCTGACTCTTTAACATCGATGCTGTCCGCCACCAATATGGATGGCCGGCCAGGAGAAAATTCTCCCTTGCCTCTCACTTCTTTATCCACAAGCACACTGGCATCGCCTGAATCCACTTGACCCTGGATGACGATATCGAATCCTCTGGCTTCGGGAACGTACAAATACTTTCCAAACCCGACCTTGGCCACGCCTTCAAAATCGATTATATCCTGTGTCTCCGCCTGTTCCTCGACAGCCTCTTTTTTACAGGCCATATTTCCCGAAATCACGAGAAGGAGCAGAAGCGCACTCAGCCACAGAACCCGATTGAATTTCTTTTGGTTGCTTTTTCCTCCGGTTGGGCGTCCTATCCTTAAAGCCATAACTCATACCTCCCTAACGTAGTCATTCAAGAGACAGGTGGTCACTGGGGCACCGAAATTCATCTCCCTTCCAAGCCCATAAAACATTCATACTAAATTGAGGGTTAAAATATTTTATACCACTGGACAGAATAAAAGTAAAGAAGAATGTTCCCCTGCAAGCATCCATTCTCCGTGATATAAAAGTATTAATGGCTCAGGCTGGGTGGTTCAAAAACACGTTTTCCTGAATTATGCTCCGGATTATTTCTTTCTGACTGATCTTCCTGAAGAAGAACTCGAAGAGGAGCTCCGGCCCGAGGAGCGGCTCACTCTCGCTGACGAAGAACTCCTGCTGCTCGGGGAGGAAACTCTAGCCGATGACCCAGAACTCCGGCGGGACGAAACAGACCTTGAGGAAGAACGGGAGGAGATAGAGGGAGGACTGGTGTACGATTTCCGGCTGATAGTCGGCCTCGACCCTGAATCTCTTGGACTCCTTGCCCCTGTAGAGCTGGAGCCTGCATTTCTTCTCAATGAAGAAGGGAGAGATGGAAAAGAGCTGGAGGATCGCCTGCTGGCAGAAGAGCTTTTTGTCTTGGAGCTGGATGGTTTTCTTAAAGTGGAGGGGAGTGAAGGGAAGGAGCTGGAATAACGTTTTATTCGAGACCGGCTATCCGCGCTTGATCTCGATGATGACGAGGGAGAAGAAGCTGATCTCTTGGCTCGAGGCTCGATCTTCCTCGAAGATATGGAACTCTTTTCCTGAGAAGAGGATGCCGCTTTTGAGCCAGAAGCAGAACGACTCAGCCTTGAAGGATAAGTTCTTGTCCCAGGCTCCGAACGAAGGCTTCTCGAAACTCCGGAGGAGCTCCGTTGGGACGTCTCGGGTCTTTGCAGGGATGATTTAGAAGGCGCTCTGGTCGAGCTTCGCGAGTAATTCTTTATCCCGGAGATCCTCGCCGGCGCATCGCTCAGGCCTTCTCTCTTCACAGATGAAGAATCCCTGCGAACGGCTCTGGAAGCATCGCTGGAACGGGCGGACCTCAAGCGGGATACCGAGAGGGCCTTATCTGACGCATAGCTCCTCTTCACACTCCGCAGGTTGGCTCTGGAGAGAACCCGGGCTGCAGTCGTGTTCTGGAGAGATGATTTGGATATACGAGGCCTGGCAGAGGGCTGGCCTGCAGAAAGGGATAATTTTCCGATGCGTCTGACCTCATCTCCTCTTAAAGCGGCTCGCGAGATTCGAGCGGCCTGCAACTGATCCTTGCGGATAACCACCAGAGCGCGGGAATGGGCGGGATAAGTGCGGCCAGAGTAACGTCCATAGAAGTAGTTGTTAATGACAACCCCCGGATACCCGTAGTAGCTTAAAGGACACCACCCGATATAATCATAGCCCCAGCACCAGTGCACCCAGGCCGGACCCCAGACTCGGGTCGGTATCCAGTACCAGCCGAGCCCTAATCTCCAGTGCCATCTTCCGTAGTGATATGTGCACCATCCCCATGGCTCATAGGACACCCAGGTCCAACCGATAAAAGGATACCAGCTCCACCGTCCATAATAATAGGGAACCCATTCGTGATGGACGACATACGGCACCCAGACATACCCGTAGGGCCGTTCATACTCCCAACGTCCGTTATCTGCCAGCTCATTTTCGTACTCATTAAGCTCTGAAGGAAGATAAGACTGACTCACGGCACGGAAATAGAGGTCATCCCTCTCCCTGTTCCACTGAGAAAAGCCGTCGTCCAGACGGCCGTAGAAATTTTCAGGATCAGTGGTGAAATAGCCGTTGGAGACAACCAGCCTCTCTTCGCTTTCCACAAGCAGAGAGCCCTCTTCTCCCGCTGCTTCGACGGATCCTTGATAGACAAAGAGCTCGGTCTCTCTATTCTCTCTCACTTCAAAGCGGTAGAGCCCTTCCTCTGCGACATAGAACGAAGCATCAGGGGTATGGATTTCAAATCTTATTTCTTCGTCAAGGTAGCTTACTCTTAAAAAGATGCTCCCGGAAAGCAGGTGAAGCTTTGTGCTGTCGTCTCCCCTTTTCGGCAGCTGGACAAAGTCGATATGCGTGTAGCCGTCCAAGCGGAGGTAGTTCTTTCGGCCAAAATGAATCTCTGCCCGGCCTTCTTTTGTGCCGAGCTTGTCTCCCTCAACGAGAGGGAGGTTGACCACGCCTTCCTCATAACCCAAATCTTCGGCTCTTTCGACGAACACATCTCCCTTGACATAGCTCAGGCGGGCATAACTGTAGCTGTAAGCTTCTTCTTCCGAAGACAAGGCAAAGGAAGCCAATAATCCCAAACACCCTATCAAGACGCATAGCCTTTTCATGATACCTCCTCTTCCATGACTAATATGGCAAGAAATATGCCAACTCTCAGTTTCTCTGGAGAGAAGGAAAACTGCGGCCCAAACACTGTCCTGGAAACAGGACAGATGACGTCTTAGGGAGTCAGATGTTTTTTGCCCGGATTATGCATTCTGTCCCTGGAACCGAGGGCCGGTCCCTGCAGGAACGCTCTCATTTCTCATTATTCGCGAAAGAGAAATGTAATTTCCCTCGGGAAAGTCAACATAAAAAAGGCCCGCTCAGGGATCGGGCTTTCAAACGTTTAACTCTATTGACTGTCGACCTTTGACAATACTCCCTGATTACCAGCGCCAGCGCCACCACCAGTGCCTGAGCGGACGAGCTCCAAAACGACCGCCTCTCCCCCAGAAACGACTCATCCTGCCCTGACGGGGAAAACGACCGGGCCCGACCATTCCTCTCTGCCCACGAAACCGACCTCTCATGGCATTTCTTCTCTCTCCCATTCTACTCTTGAGATTATCCAACTTTTCCAGCTGCTCGGGAGTCAGTATCTTCCTGAATTCATTTCTATCCCTGAGTGAATTCCTGAACCGCTCGGCCCGGAGTCTGGACATCTGCTCATACAGATCGAGGATGCCCTTCTCGTTGGACTCGGGATCCTGTATCAGCTCTCTCATCTCCTGTCTTAACTTCCGCATTTTCTCCAGATGAGCTCTTTGCTCTTCTCGTCTCGATTTCCTGAATTCTTCCAGCTTGGCTTTTTGCTCAGGAGTCAGACCGAGAACGTCTTTTGAGGCAGGAGCATAATCTATGACGTTTGCCTCAGGCGATTCCGAAGTCTGCCCGCGAACTAAGGAAGGATAAACAGCCATACTCAAGAAAAAAAGGGTTAAGGCTGTCAGGTTTACCAGTTTTTTCATTATGAACCTCCTTTCAGCATCTTTAGGTAATTAGACAAAGATGCCTTTAAGATCCTTGGCAATTTTTCCCTGAATTATTCATAAAATCTGCCGACACTCTATACTATTATTATTTTCAATGAGATGAGCTCTTGAGGCAGATTTTTCTCAAATTCAAGATTCAAACTTGCTTTCATGTAGATTATTTCAATCTAGGTCGGCATCTTTTACCCTTCAGGCGAGCCGATCTCACTGCATCTGCTTTGTTGCGACCCAATCGCGGTGGACGACCACAGCTTCATGGGCCGACGCCTCGCATCTGCAGCAACCTCGACTCGTGAATAATCCAGGTTTATGAATCATCGCAAAATCTCGAAGCAGGGATTCAATAGGAAGACCGATTAAAACTTGCAGACTAAGGATTTGGCTGGGCTGAGTAAGGAGGGCAATCCTTTGGAGGGAAGGGATTGCCCTCTCTTTTCAGCTCTTCAATCTTTAAAAGAAATCAGACGCTCAGACTATGCCTTTTTCAGGATGGGCATACCGGTTCTCTGGGTCTCGATGACCTTGTACCCGGCAGGGACGCTATCCAATGATCCTGGCCTGACGTCACG
>JAOUKO010000428.1 GCA_029882525.1 Candidatus Aminicenantota bacterium
GCCAGGAACCGGCCCAGGTTGACGCGGCAGTCATAGACGTTGACGTTATCGATAAAAGAGTCGGGCCGGGCAAAATAAACCCATTCAAAAAGACAGGGAGAATGAGCGCAGTGGGTGAGCTTTTTCGAATGGAGTTTCTGGTTTTTGTCGATAAACACGACCTCTCCCGCCTCTATGTTTTTGATGGCGGTGAAATTCATGATATTCAGAGAGACAGTCTCGGAAGCAATAGCGTAAGAAGGAAGCAGTCCGTCATGGCGTTTTCCGTAGACCAGGGGTTTTATGCCGTAGGGATCTCTGAAGGCGACCATTCCCTGTTTCACAATGTAGCCCACCACAGAATAGCCGCCCTTGACCTTTTTGAATACTTCTGCCACCGCCTTGAATACATGGTGGGGCTTCAATATCCTTGTTTTCTGGTTGGCCAGCTCTTGGGCAAAGATATTCAGGATGACTTCCACGTCATTGTCGGAGTTGACCAGGCGGTGGTATTTGTTAAACAGGGTTTTTTTAAGCTCTGCGTAGTTTATGACATTCCCGTTATGGGCCATGAGGATACCGTAAGGAGCATTGACCAGAAAGGGCTGGGCGTCCTCTCCTCTTCCACCGCCGATGGTCGGGTAGCGGGTATGGCCGATGCCGACATTTCCTTTGAGGCGCTCGAAATGCTCGGCATGGAAGATGTCCCTGACTAGTCCGTTTCCTTTTTTGGTGTGAAAGGAGCTGTCAAAGGTGATGATCCCGGCAGCATCCTGGCCCCGGTGCTGGATGGCCAGCAGGCCTTGATAGATGTCTTTGACGACATCATTGTTTCCGGAGATTCCAACGATACCGCACATGTTTATCTAACTTGTAATTATAGTCGTTTTGCCTTCTGAGTTGAAGAGGTCTATTTTTTATCAGGATTGAGAGAGGCAAATAGTTCCTCCGCAGTCACAGTCGCGGTCCCTATCTTGCCCACCACAACTCCTGCAGCAGCGTTGGCCAGGGCTGCGGCTTCCATGATCGTGCTCCCGGAGAGAAGAGCCAGGGCTGCTGTGGCGATGACCGTATCGCCTGCTCCTGTGATATCGTAAACTTCTTTGGCTACGGTCGGGATGTGCTTCACTCTTTTCCCTTTTTCAAAGACGCTCATTCCCTGCTCTCCTCTCTTGATGATGAGGTAGGGGGCTGAGACGCGAGAAAGGATTTTATCTCCCGCATTTTCTACCTGAGAATCCGTCCTGCATTCATGATGGACTATCCTGGAGGCTTCATGGTGGTTGGGGGTGATCAGTGTTACCGGAGAGTAGAAGAGGAAGTTCTCGAATTTGGGGTCGACAAAAACAGGGATTTTGCCTTTTCGGGCGAATGTGAGCACTCTTTTAAGCAGGGATTTGGTGAGGGTGCCTTTATTATAGTCGGAGATCAGGATGCCGTCGTATTGTTCTTCTTGAATGAATTTGAATATTTTTTCTTCCATTTTGGCTGATATAGGGCTCTTTTTTTCATGGTCAACCCTGACTACCTGCTGGTGGTGAGCGATGATTCGTGTTTTGACTGTGGTCGGCCGGCTCTTATCTGTGAATATGCCGCGGCTGTCCGGGATGTTTTCCTGGATCCATTGGCCCTCTCTATCATCACCGACAATGCCCACAAGGAGCAGTGAAGCCCCCAGGCTTTCCAGGCCCGAGGCGACATTCCCAGCACCGCCCAGGCAGGATGTGTCCTTGTGGACTTCCACGACAGGAACAGGCGCTTCAGGAGAGATCCGGACGACACTTCCCCAGATGTATTTATCGAGCATCAAGTCCCCGAGTACCAGCATTCTCTTATTCTTGAAATGGCTGATGATCTGCCGCATCTTTTTTAATTCTATTCCCGTCATTTTTTATCCTCTCTTAAAAAGATGGGGTTGGAGACAATCCAGGGGATGTTTTTCCGCAGGGGAGTTCTTTCCTTGAGGTAGATTTCCACCCGGTAAGTGCCGGGCTGAGTGGCCAGGTAAGAAGCGCTCTTCTCGGTTGAGCGGTAGATGACCTCTCCGTTGTGAATGAGATGAATTTCTGTGGAAAACGAGAATGGAGCCTGGATGCTCAAACGCAAAGGAGAATTGAATGAAGTTGCACTTCCCATCGGAATCATCATCTCACCCTGTTCTCCCCAGAATCTGAAGCCGCTGGCATCTGCTGCCGCCTGGATAGAATTATAAAATATTCCTTCTCTTAATGCATGGAAAACCTGTTCTTTAGCTGTTTCAAAATCTCTCGAAAGGGAAGATTCGAGCTGTAAATGGAGGTGAAAAAGGTCAAAAAGAGGCCGATAGAAAAGATGCGCATCCGTGCTGAAATAACTGTACACAGGGTAGTTTGT